>NZ_JADYXE010000053.1:0-30924 GCF_015864465.1 Pseudoalteromonas sp. SWN29 | reverse complement strand
TCGCTTTAGCATTCACTATGATGTGGCTACCAATGTGGGCTGATTAATATATGTACTACAAAGATCAACAGCCCCTAACCTTAATGAAAGAATTAGGATGGGTGTCACGTTAATTTTTTCACCCATTTTTCTATAATCGTTTTTCTAAAGTGATATCTAAAAACCTAAACCCACCTGTAGGTAACTGAACATTAATCTTCCCATTTGTGATTTTAAACTCATCCCCTGACAAAATATCTTTAATTTTTTTAGGCGATATAGTGTTAAAGGTTACCTCAGCTAGTGCTGTTTGTGGATTAATATAACCACCATCAACCAAAGTTAAACGTAAGTTAGTCGGTGAGGTTTGCGCGACAACCCAAGCTACATTGCCCTTTACTGTAATAGGTAATAGCTTTGATTTATCCTTAATACTTTTTTCTACCGTTTTATAAAATTCTTTTGCTGGAAAACGTTGTTTACCATCTGCAGAAACATACTCTCTACCGTCAGTTAAGTACTCTTGCATAATGTTTTTATAAATAGGGTGTAAATGATCAACTAAAGCACCTCTAGCTGCTTTATCATCAGCGAATACGCCCTTTTGTGGTGGTGTAATTAACACTAAACCGTTTGGGTATTGAGGTAAGAAACCCAAACGCCTTTCTTTAACACCTGCGGCATAACGTGAAAAATCCCACTCAGTCACAGGAGCACCAGGCCATGAGCCATTTAGTCGGCTGAATACCATTGGATTTTCATCTTCGACCTTTTGATCGAACAACGACGTTGTTTTAACATTATTCCCTTCATCTAAATAATGGTTATCTGGTGGCAACATGCCAATATTTACAGGTGAATAGCTTAAAATTTCATTAGGTTTAGGTATGTACAACGCGCCTTTGCCAATTAAATCCCAAAAGGTTTTCATGTGTGTTTGGTCAACAGGAAAATTATTAATATAAGTCGCGCCATTGGCTGCACTATAGATGTACTGTCGCAGAGCATGATTAGGCAACATTTGATGCGAATTTTGTCTTAATCGATCATAACTCGTGTTATCTCGAGCTAAACGCGCTCCCAAATTATTAACCGAACCACTAGCCCACAAACCGACTCTAGCGGCAATGCTTAATTCCATCGATTTATCAGTAGTTTCTTCCATTGCAGGTACAAAAACATCGGCAAACTCACCGGAAATTAGCCTTGACCACCCTTTTTTATAAACCATTGATTGCCAGAACGTGTGCTTGTTCCTTAAAAACAAGTTGCCGTTGAGTTTTTGTGCCGCCTCCGCTAAAGGAAACATAAAATCTTCTAACATTATTTCAAAATCTTTATCGTAGTGAGCCACTTCAGGAAAAATTAAAACAGATTTTTTCCCATTGGCTACTTTTAAGGTTTTAATATGAGTATCTAAACTACGGTAGTATGGATCGTTACCATGACCGCCCCAATAGGCTGCACCAACATCACCACTGTAGAGTTGTTTGGCTTTTTCTAATATTTCGGCTTGCGATAAATCATATTTTTTTCTTCGGTCACGTTTATTTTGATAAACCTTGTTCGGTATTGCAGAACGATCCCAATTTTCAGTACCCAGGTTGCCTGAATCAAGAAATATAGGGCTATCGTATTCATTCGTGATGTGCTTAACCACTTTCTTTGATGTCTTATTTATATCAGACATTAAATATACAGGTAATGGTTTATGTTTATATGTCGTTTCTTGGTAATGCGTTAACTGCTGGTTTACCTTGTCAATATTATTCAAAATAGCAGCAATTTTTCCAGGAGGGTTTAAGTTTTTAAATTGATTATCCCATCCTTTTTTCGCAATATCTAAAACGTGAATGCTGCTACCACCACTTTGACTACTGGCTAAAATAATTTTATTTGTTGCAGGGTCTTTCCACATATCGTTATACGAATACTTTCCTGTAACCACATTAGCTTTAGTTTTAGCTTTTTTCATAGTGGCAGGAATAATAGTTAAACTATTACCGTAAAGGATAAATATACTTTTTTCACCTTGATATTCAACTAGTTCGGTTTGAGCTATTCGATAACCAAACTTACCGAATATGGGTGATATTGTTTTTAATGGAATAACGGTTTCAGACTTTGTTTTAGGATCATATAAGGCAATGCTTTGGTTTTTCATTTTAGTGCTGCCCAAAAGCACCTCTTGATTTGCGTCGTCATCAATATCTACTGCACGTATATCACCAATGGGTGAGCGCATCGCTTTTAATGGGTCAGCAATAAATGGCTTATCTGCGAGTGGTTTAAATAAATATATAGCGCCAGATCCTTGCATTGAATTAACAACACCTAGCACCGCTAAAACATCACTACCGTCGGCTTGTTTAAGTGCTCTTAAAAAGTTGATTGAGTGACGTTTCGCTGGTTGGGAGCGTGCCTGAGGGTTATCTTTGGTTGCTTTGTTTGGGCGCGATTTTTCAATTGAATAAGTTGAAGATGCAATGGTTTTTATTAACTTACCTTGAGTGTCTAAATAATAAAAATTATTATCAAAACCACCGGCGACCACATATGAAGTATTATTTTTTTTTATAGCGGTAACAGAGTACATAGGTGCATCATTAATTTTAAATGACCATTTCAATTTACCTTTGTAGGATAAACAATACACATGACCATCTGCATTGGCGGTCAATATTTCATCATTACCATCACCGGTAATATCTTGTGTCCAAACATCATGGTTCATAAAACCAGACAATTTATTTTCCCATAAAACTTTACCGTCATAATCTACTGCAAATAAAGTCCCCTCGTAACTTGAGCCTACGATGTATGAGCCAGATTTGCGATTAGCTGATCTCACTTTACTAATGGTGTATGGGGTTTCAATACTGTACAACGCAGGCGTTATACTGGGCATTAATTTACTAGGATTAGTAGTGGTAGTGCAACCGCTTGTTAACAGTGCACATAATACAAGGTATGACATTTTTTTGATTATAATTTTCATTTTTATCCCTGAATTAAATTTTTACTCAAACATTTAATACTTCTATTATGCGGAAGGATTAAACAAGAGAACCACTTTAATTACTATAATTAAATAGACAAAGCCGAGTCACTAAATTTACTTTTGGACTAAGCGTTCATCTTTTTACTGAACTAGACTGCCACCCTAATGAAATATACAAAACGGTGCCATTAAATTTAATTTTAGATTAATAATTTATCTTTTATCGCCGGGTTATTTCATTTCATCCATTAAATAAGTCATTAGCGCTCTTACTACAAAACAAGACTGTTGTGGTCAACTAATTCCGGACAGTAAGTTAAGTTTGTCTTCTGCTACAGCAGGGGCAAGCATTCGATTATAGCTATATGGCCCACGCCAGTTATAGTAATTCATCAAATAACGTTACCCATAAAGCAAAAAAGCACTCTATAAGAGTGCTTTAATTTAAACTTTTCAATCAGGCTATTCGTCTAGCCAATCTATGGCTGCGGTAGCATTTTCAAAGTATTGAACCTCACCCGATATAAACCAGTTACCTATTTTTGCCATTCGCGCTTGCCACTCTTTATTACCGTAAATAGCTACTTTTTTAAATTCTTTAGAGTGCTTAACACCTAACTTGAGGTCATCCCACGCTGCGCGTAGTTCCCAGCCTTCAAGTTCACTACCATCTATTAAAACATTTACTACAGGATGATTAACTTCGCTAAGTGCTGAATTTATCATTGGGGTGATTATTTTATAGTCGTCGTGAGTAAGTGTACCAACGGCTTTAAGTTTTAAAAAAAACTCTCGTCCTGCACGTTCAAGACCAATAGATAAACCATGTATTGTGTGTACCATTGCCACTCTCCTTAAATAGTAAGTAACAAAAATACACCTTCTAAAGTTAATTAGTCCTGAACTAAATCAATAAATAGTCCTGAACTAGAACAATAAATAGCCCTGAACTAGATCAATAAATAATCTTAAATAAACTACTCAATTATGCGTTTTGTACACGAGAGATTTGGTTTTCTACATCAGTTAAATGGCCTGTTTTAAGCCATACCTTTGCACCGTTACTTCCCGCTTTAACATTAATAGTGCTATTAATAGGCACTCTTAACCAACTGTTTTTTACAAGGGTATCGGCTTGCTCGTCAAACGAGCCCTCAAGTACTAGAAGCTCTGCTCCACCTTTTGCGTTTATAACCATGCAGGCGTTGGGCTCAAAGTGTAATAAGCTTACGTCTTCAAAGTCGTCTTTATATAAAGGTGTTACGGCTACATTTTTAAAATGTGGATGCACCGTACTTTGCATCAAGTCTGTTTGCAAACGCACATGCGTTCGATCCTCTGGCTGAAACTGCCATAACTTTACAAATATAACGCAGCCGTTTTCAGATCCCGGTTTATGCTTTGATTGCGGAGGGTTACGGATATAGGAACCTGCCGGAAAATCGCCATGCTCATCTTGAAATACACCTTCTAGCACAACAAACTCCTCACCACCTGTATGTACATGTGGTGAAAATTCACTGCCCGGTGCATAACGAACAATAGTTGTTGCGCGAGCAACTTCGTCGCCCACCCGATCCAGCGCTCGTCTATCAACGCCCGCCATTGGCGATGCAACCCACGGTAGCGTTTCGCTATGTACCACAACTCGCTTACTAAAATCGGCAGCAATTTTCATATTTGACTCCTAACCGGTGTTTTACTTAAACCCTAACCTAAAACAAGTAAATTAAGCAGCAACACTTGGGCGTTTTGCTACTTTTTCTTGCCATGCTACTAAATGGGTTAACTCATTTGGGATTGCTATTTGTGCAAATCCAGCAAATACCAGCCCAGCATACAATGTAATATCAGCAATACTAAACTGCTCACCACCAACAAATGCTGATTGCGCTAATACATCATTAAAATAGCTAAACCCTTGGCGTGCCTTTTCGCCTTGTTTTTCACCCCACGCTACGTTTTGATACGTTTCAAGCTCTGGACCTAAGCCATCAGTTGCATGATGAAAGTAAGTTGCCACAGCGTCAAGCACCATAGATTCTGCGCGCTTTTGCATCATATTAATTACTGCACGCTCTTTTGCGGTTTCACCCATTAAAGATGGGCCTTCAAATGTGGTATCAATATACTCAGTAATAGCGGTACTTTCTGATATAAACGTGCCGTCATCCAGCTCTAATACGGGTACACCTGCTAATGGGTTTTTAGCTAAGAAGGCTTCTGTTCTGTGCTCACCATTTAATAAGTCAACAGGTACAAACTCAACATTCGCAGTGGCATTTTTTTCAGCTAAAGCGATACGCACACGAAGTGGATTTGGAAAGTTTTCTACGTCATAAATTTTCATAGCAGTCTCATTCTTTATCGTTTAAAAGTTAATTGATGGCAGTAACCTACCTACCGATAGGTAATTTATATTCCTAAATTAAATGTAAGTCAATTTTTAAATTAACCCTTCATTTGGTCATGATTTAATAACCTTTAAAATCATAAAGTTGCTTATAAAAATAAAATGGCTTGTAAATGACTACCTACTGGTCGATAATTTTATTATTGCAATGGGGAAGTATGTAAATGAGTAAAAAAGAAGAACTATTAAAAGCTGCGCAGGATAAAGTACGCCTAGGTGGTTACAGTAACTTTAGTTTTAGAGAGCTTGCGAGCGAAGTCGGTATTAAAAGCGCCAGTGTGCATTACCATTTTCCTACAAAGGCTGATTTAGGTGCAGAGCTTGCTCATCACTATACCAACTCGTTTTTGGCTGCGTTAGGTGAGCCGGACGAGCTAAAAGCGAGCGGTAAAAACCCTATTGAAGTGTACACGCAGCTTTTTAGAGGGGCATTAGTAACCGATAAAAAAATGTGTTTATGTGGTTTACTAGGGGCCGAAAGCGATAGCCTACCTGATAAAGTTCGCCTTGAAGTACAGCGATTTTTTAATCATAACTTACAGTGGCTTAAAGCAGCTCATTTAGCTAATGATGAACCTAATCCCGCCCAAGCTGCTATTAAAACAGTAAGCTTACTAGAGGGCGCAATGATGATAAGCAAAACACTCGACGACAACAGTTACTTTGAACTTGCTACCCAAACTGTTTAGTTTAGCTTTAATTTAGACGTAAAAAAACGAGCTATAAAATAGCTCGTTTTTTTGTTTGGCTAAGTTACGTAGTTTATTTTACGCAACTCATAAGTAACTAAACCGTTGTTGGTTTAACTTTATGCTTAGAATGCACAATCACCAAAACAATTAAGCCAATCACTGTAACTACAGCGCCAATAGGTTTGCCATAATCGCTTGATAAGTTAAGACCAATTGCGGCAGTACCAATATAAGAAACAGTAACCGCTGTTGCTATAACAGCCGGAATACTCGCAATCCAATGGAATGTACCACGGTCAAATAAGTACTTAGTGGCAAGCCATAATACGCTTGTAGAAAGTAACATGTTTGAGAACGCGAAGTAGCGCCAAATTAATGAGAAATCGAGCTTCGTCATAAAGTACGCAATAGTAAGTATAGGCACCGCTACCAATAAGCGATTACGTAAACTTTGCGGAATATTAAACGCATCAACAACGGTTAAACGTAGTGAACGGAACGCTGTATCACCAGAAGTAATTGGGAACACGGCTACAGCAATAATTGCCATTATACCGCCAAATACACCTAAGTAAGTATTAGCTACATGGTTTACAACTAAACCTGGACCACCTTGGTCAAGTAATGTTTTTAAGCCAGCGTAACCATCTGGGAACGCTGCAATACCAGCAAGTGCCCATACACAGCCAACAATACCTTCACACGTCATAGCACCGTAATAAACTGGGCGTACGTATTTTTCGTTAGTTAAACAACGCGCAACAATAGGTGCTTGAGTAGAATGAAAACCACTAATAGCACCACAGGTAATTGTTATAAATAACAATGGCCATGTTGGTAATCCGTCGGGGTTTGGCTCTAAAAAGTCATGTGCGTGGTCGGCTTCAAAGTAGGCTAAAAAGTCACTTGGTATCGGTAAGTGCGGCGCATTAATTAATAACGAAACAGCAATTGCTACTGTCATTACAATCATTAGCGCACCAAAAATTGGGTAAAACTTAGTGATAATTTTATCAATTGGTAGCAAGGTCGCTAAAAAGTAATACGCTAAAATAGCAAGCACCCAAAAGGTGTTGTTTGCCAGTATAGTACCTTCAAAAAAATCAAGGTTACTTAGCAAACCTGCCGGGCTCATAATAAATACTACGCCTACAAAAAATAGTAGCATGGCAGTAAATATAAGCATAAAGCCTTTAAATACGATGTTGTAATAATGGCCTGCAATTTCTGGCAGGCTTTTACCGTCTTCTTTTATACTCATTACACCTGAGAAGAAGTCGTGTACAGCGCCACCTAAAACATTACCAAGTACAATCCATACTAGTGCGACTGGTCCGTATAAAGCACCTAAAATTGGGCCAAATATTGGGCCTACACCAGCAATATTTAAAAATTGAATTAAAAATGCACGTACAGGGTGAATAGCTACGTAATCAACACCTTCGCTAAAGCGTTTTTGTGGTGTTTCGGCAGTTGAATCCAAACCGGCTTGTTTTTCAACAAATGGGCTGTAAAACTTATAGCCCAGTATTAAAATAGTGAGGCAGATAAAAAAGATGATCATAAAGCACGTTTCTCTTTTTGTATTTTAGTTATAGAGCGCATTGTGTGTCGCCCCGCCTTTTCAATCCGTGAATAATCGACGAACAATAACAAAGCTTTACCCCGCAAACAATAAGACGTTTAGCTAATACTATAGTCGATATAAGCCACTATTTACGCAACCTGCGCACTTAACGTTCCACATTGAATATTTATTACACACGTCTTATTTTGGGCACAAAAAAAGCGGTTAAACTTTTACGTTATAACCGCTTTCACACACAATGTTTTTTTAAAGTGGGTTCATAAACTCACTAATTTGTTGATGCGTTAAAGTAGGTGTTGCACCAGAACTTTCAGCGACCATAGCTCCAACGGCACATGCAAAGTCAACGGCATATTGCGCATCGTCGTTGCTACAAAGCTGATAAATTAACGAACCTAAAAACGAATCCCCTGCGCCAACAGTATCAATTACGCTAATTAAATAACCTGAATTATAAAAATTCTCGCCTTTGATTGTTAATAAAGCACCGTGACTACCTTTGGTTACACATAGGTAATCGGTATTTGTTTGCTGTGCTATAAACGCTAAATTTTGTTCAAGCGAATGAAACTTACAACCCATCGCTTTAGCAATTTCGTATAGCTCTTCATCGTTTAATTTAATAAAATCTGCTTTATTCATTAAATCTACAAGTGTTTCTAGCTTGTAATGCGGTGCACGTAGGTTTACGTCAAATACTTTAAAGTTTGCTACATCAACTAGTTCATTTAATGTTGCTAAAGACGCTTCGCTTCGCCCAATTAGGCTGCCAAATACAAATACATCGCTACTTTTAACTTTACTAAGTAACTCATTGTTAAGCGCTATATTATCCCACGCAGTGTCTGCCACTATTTCATAACTAGCTGAGCCACTACTGTCGAGTGTTACCTCAACCGTGCTAGTTTTTTTGTCACTATTTATAGCAATGTATTCGCAGCTTACGCCTTTGCTCGTAATTTCGCCTAGTAGCTCAGCGCCTAACTCGTCGTTACCAACAGCGCTGATCATGTCGGCTTTAATGCCTAGTGAGTTAATACGCACACACATATTAAGAGGCGCGCCACCTAAACGTTTACCTGAATCAAAACAATCCCACAGCACTTCGCCAAAGCAGCTTACGCTTACGTTTTCGCCTGATTTATGATTAATTAAAATACTCATAATTAGTTACTCTTTTGATCAAGTACGTTATTCATAATGGCTTTAACTTTACTTGCAGGTGCATATAAAGCTTCAATATTATTTTTGTAATGAATAGTAAATTCATTTTGCTCGCTTAAGTTACCAAATAAACTAGTAAGCGATAAAAATGCTAGCGGCTGTGTATGAGTTTTAACTGCGGCTTCATGCAGCTCACTTTGCATTGCATCAATGACTTCTAACTTATTGCCTTGCTCATCAACTTCTTTATCACTGTAAAAACACCATGCAGCAATTACAAGCGCAGCAAGAGAAACATCACGCCCTTGTGCTAGGTTTTCGTTAATAGTAGCAATTAAAAATTTAGGAAGCTTTGCGGCACTTTCTGAGCAAATGCGCGAAAGGCTATCTTTAATATTAGGATTAGCAAAACGCTCAATTAATGTATCTTTGTAGCCTTCAAGGTCAATACCTTCAAGTGGTTCAAGATTTGGGGTTACTTCTTTATCCATAAAAGCACGTAGGTATGTGGCAAATAATTCATCAGATACCGTTTCGTCAATAGTGCCGTAGCCATGGATTGAACCTAATAAACCAAGTACAGAATGCCCTGCATTAAGTAAACGTATTTTCATGGTCTCATAAGGCGTTACATCAGTAACAAACTGTGCACCAACAACATCCCAATTTGGACGAGAGTCACTAAATGTGTCCTCTATTACCCATTGTGTAAACGACTCACAGGTAATTGGCCACTCGTCGCTAACACCATATGCATCAACCACGTAATCAATATCACTCTTTTTAGATACAGGTGTAATGCGGTCAACCATCGCATTTGGAAACGATACGTTTTGTTCAATCCACTCACTTAGGTCTTTGTCTTGCTCTGTAGCAAAGGCTAAAAGCATTTTGCGTGTTACGTTACCGTTGTGCTGAATGTTATCGCACGACTGCACTGTAAACGCGCCTAGGCCTTGCTCTTTGCGCAGTTTTAACGCAGCAGTAATGTAACCAAACGCTGTAATTGGGTCGTTCGGGTTATTAATGTCGTTAATAATATCTGGGTTGTTGTAGTCAAACTCACCCGTTGCAGGGTTAAAGTTATAGCCGCCTTCAGTAATAGTAAGCGACACAATTTTAGTATCGCTGTGCGCTAGCTTATTAATTACCGCTTGTTTGTCCTCTGGGGCAAACAAAAAGTCGATCATTGAACCAATAACTTTATTATCTATTGTACCGTCTGGGTGTCTTACCGTTAAGGTATAAAGGTAATCTTGCTGCTTTAAAATATCACGCAGCCCACGGTTACCTTCTAAAAGACCAACACCACAAATGCCCCACTGCTCAGAACCTGGCGTTTTTAAAAGCTCGTTAATATAAGCGGCTTGATGGGCGCGATGAAAACCGCCCACACCTATATGTACTATGCCCGCTTTAAGTGCGCTACGATCGTACGTTGGTGTATCAACATGGCTTGGTAATTGAGCCAAGCTCTGTTGGTTTAGCCCTGTTACAAGAGCGTCAGTGTGTTGGTGTTGCGTCATAGTGCGGCCTTACTCAAACAAAAATAAAATGTAAATTATGATACGAAACGAATATTTTAAGCACCGTAATTACGATGCTGTATTTAATACCTTATGGCGTTTTAAAGACCAGTAAGCTGATGCAAAGTAAATAACAGTACAGATAAAACACACTATTTCGAATTGCGATTTATTCTCACCGTACATGCTCATTGTTTCGCTAAAAAACATCACTTGGCTGGCAAATACAAAAATAACAAATAACGAAATAGTAGAGATGGCATTAAGCACCTTACTAAACATAGAACTATCTATAACTGGTTTTGGAACATCTTTAGCTTCTGTAGCTTGGTATTCTTTAATTGCTTTTAGCTCTTGCTCGTCTGCAGCAATCTCTTGAGTGTAATCTTCACCCGCACCGTATTTTTTAGCTAATAAAGTATAAATAACGATTGTGAAAATCCACGTAGGAATAAATAAGTAGTAAAACGACATAACATCAATAGCATTTAAGCCAAAACCAAACACAAGCGCCAGCGCCCAAGAGGCAATAGCCGGTACACTGCGGGTAATATTTTTATACTTAGCCCAGTAACGTGTTAAACCAATTTTAGGAAACAATACATGCTCAGCAAATACAATGCCGCCTACTGGTACTACTAATAAACCAGCGTAGGTAAGTAGCGGTAGCATTTGTGAAAATACAAACGGGAAACACGCAATAATCACCGTAACAACACCTACAATAGCGGTTGTGCGTTCACGTGATTGATTAACAAATATAGATTGTGCTGCAAGGCCTGCACGGTAAAGGTTTGCGTTTGCTGTAGTCCAGCCCGCTATTATTACAATAACAAATCCAGTCCAACCTAATGCATGGTATGCAACATCACCTGGATCAAGCGATGAAATAGTTGTTTTAAGTAATACTGCAACACCTGCGCCCATAATACCGGCAGAGATCCACGCTAAGTAATGACCAAAAAACATGCCCACACCCGAGAACAAACCGTAGCTTTTACGCTTAGCAAATCTAAAAATAGCCATGTCAATCAAACCAAAGTGAGTGATTGAGTTAGCAGCCCATGCAAAACCAATTACTTCTAATAGGCCAATGCCCTTTTCACCATCGGCATTGGTGCCCGTCCATATGGAGGAGTCGCCTATGGTCATAAAGTCGCCAAAACTACTTAAAGACGTAGAACCTAATACATGGTTTGAAAGCTCAGGGAATAATGCGAACGAACCTGCGATAAATATAACAAATAGCCACGGTGCACACAGTTTCGAAAAGTCAGCAACCGTCGAAAAACCATACATAGCCACAAAAACAACAATAGAGCCTACCGCTAAAACAATGGCCACAAACCAAAAGCTATTAGGGTACCAATCAAGTTGTGCCGGTATATCAAACAAAAACCGTACGGCGGTGGAGGATACCGTGATCATGGCGGCCGATATAACACTAAAAATAACCACATTAGCCCAGTTATAGAGCTTGGTCATTGAGTTACCAGCAATTTTATTAAGGTAGTTATATAAACTTAAGCGAGTTTCAACAGCTATTGGCGCGGTAATTAACCACCAAGAACACATGGCTAAAAGGTTACCTATTAATAAACCAAGTAGAATATCAATAGTTGAAGCGCCCAATGCAACAAACGTTGCACCAATAACAAATTCAGTAGCTGCAACATGTTCGCCAGCATATAGCCCTGCAAAATGTTTCCAACCGTGTAATCGGTTATTAGCAACAGGAAGCTGCTCTTCGTTTACATCTTTAAATGATTGTGTGTGTGGACTCGTTGCCATGGTATTTCCTATTGTTAACAGCAAAGTATTTAATACCAATCAGCATAACTATTTGAATAATTTAACAAGTTAAATCACTCTATATTTAAGCAAATTGGTATAGTACTTACATACTTTGCCTTTTATAATTTGGCTTATAAACGCATGATGTTTTGCCATGTTTTGTTTTATTTTTAGTAAAGCAAAACCATCTACATTTATATTTTGCGTTTGCTTGCCTGTCAGTGAGTAAGGCGAGCAAATCGCGTTTAAAACTTTGTGTATTTAAAAAGCTGCGTGTTTACTGCTTTTTAAGTGCAGGGTATGCACTAAAAAAACCTTGCCAATGCGTTAAATGATCAACATTTGGGTAAGCACTGTGCACATGATTTACCGACCCTTGCATATGTTGCCCACCGCTGTAATGCAGCACCTGCATATTGGCGTCAATTGCTGCATTTACGCCTGCTTTACTATCTTCAATCACTAAACAATGATCTGGCTTTACACCCATTTGTTTAGCTGCATGTAAAAATAAATCGGGTGCTGGTTTACCACGCTTAACTTCGCTGCTGGTAAAAACCGTATCGCTAAAGTATTTACTTAAACTCACTACGCTCAACGCTTTTGCTGTGCGTGCTGGGCTGCTGCTAGTAGCTATACAAATAGGCACAGCTAAATTGTTAAGTACGTCTTTTATACCGTCAGTCGTGGTTAGCCCTGTTTCAAATTCGTTTAACAGTGCCTCGCGGTAGTCACTTTCAAAGCTTTCAGGAAGAGTGACATTAAATGCATCCGCTATTTTTTGGCTTACTGTTTTAAAATTGCAGCCTAAAAAGTGTTGCTGTACATAAGCACGGTCAATATCAACGCCTTTTTCAACAAGCATATCAATGAGTACTTGTGCGCTTAAAATTTCGCTATCAATAACAACGCCATCACAATCAAATATCACTAATTCAATTTTAGTATTCATCTTGTCACCTTATTAAAACTATTTGGTTTAGCTAATTTAAGTATAACGAGTTAAGCGCGATTAATAGTGTGCAGCTTTTTAGTGTAACTTAATGGTGAGCATAAGCCCATAAGTTGAGCATGTTCCCTTTATTACACGAATATGTCAACACACTGTAAGTATAAAACGCACCAGCTTGGTGAAAATACACTCTGATAAAACTAAAAATCGTTGTATTTAATCAACTTTATAAAAATGCCTATCGACTAAGGTCGTAGATGGTAAGGCTTAAAAGCACCTCTGAAATTTATTTCATCTATTTTACAAATCATATCAATCTAATTAATCAGTTTTACCGAAGTTAATAAAATCAATACTATCGTTAACAGATTCACAGCCTGCACCACTGCCGGCACTTTTAAATAGATGAGGTCGACAATGAATACTCAAATAAACAAAACAAAATTAACACTAAGTGCGCTAGCACTTGCAATGGCATTACCGGTAAGCGCAGCAACAACACTTACTAAAGATAACGGCGCAGCTGTTGGCGACAACCAAAACTCGATTACTGCTGGTGAGCGCGGCAGTGTATTACTAGAAGACGTACAACTAATTCAAAAACTACAACGCTTTGCACGTGAGCGTATTCCTGAGCGTGTTGTTCATGCCCGTGGTACTGGCGCACATGGTGTGTTTGTAGCATCTAAAGAGTTAGACGATTTAACAATTGCAGCCCCTTTTTCAGAAGTAGGTAAACAAACAGACGTATTTGTTCGCTTTTCATCAGTAATTCATTCTAAAGGCAGCCCAGAAACACTGCGTGACCCACGCGGCTTTGCAATTAAGTTTTATACTGATGAAGGTAACTGGGATTTAGTCGGCCTTAACTTACCGGTATTTTTTATACGTGATGCGATTAAATTTCCAGATATGATCCATTCTTTGAAACCATCTCCGGTAGATAACATTCAAGATCCTAACCGTGTATTTGACTTTTTCTCCCACGAACCAGGTTCTACACAAATGCTAACGTGGGTTTACAGCGACTACGGTACACCAGCAAGCCTTCGTAAAATGGACGGCTGGGGTGTTCATTCTTACAAAATGATTAATAAATCGGGTGATGTTAAATACGTTAAGTTTCATTGGGTAAGCCAACAAGGCATTGATAACCTTGACGCAAAAGAAGTAGCAAAGGTGCAAAGTAAAGATTTCCAGCACTTAACTCACGATTTATACACTGAAGTTAATAAAGGTAATTTCCCTAAATGGGATCTGTACATTAAAACGCTTGATCCATCACAGCTTGATGACTTTGATTACAACCCGTTAGATGCAACAAAAATGTGGTTAGATGTAAAAGAAGTTAAAGCGGGAACACTTACGTTAAACCGCATGCCAACTAACTTTTTCCAATCGACGGAACAAGTAGCTATGGCGCCATCAAACATTATTCCGGGTATTGAGCCTTCAGAAGACCGCTTATTACAAGGCCGTGTATTTTCTTACGCAGACACACAAATGTACCGCCTAGGTGCTAACCACCAGCAATTGCCAATTAACCGTGCAAAAGTTGAAGTAGTTAACTACAACCAAGACGGCGCAATGAATTACGGTAACACTACAGGCAATGTAAACTACCAGCCAAGTCAAGAAAACGTTGCTGAAAACCCAATTGCACGTAGAAGCCAAACCGAGCTTAAAGGCTACGTACAGCAAGCCGCGATTAAAAAGCAACAAAACTTCGCGCAAGCCGGTGTTTTATACCGTGGTTTTAGCAAGCAAGAACGTACAAACCTCGTTAATAACCTTGCAGGCGATTTAGGTAAAGTGCAAAACAGCAATGTTAAACACAAAATGCTTAGCCACTTCTACAAAGCAGACAGTGAGTACGGTACACGTTTAACTAAAGCTGTAAACGGCGATATTAAAATGGTTAAACAACTAGCAGCTAACTTGTAAGTAGCTAGTTGTAATTAACTAGCTGTAAGTAATCAGTTGTAAAAATTAGTCCCAACTAAGCAAGCAGCTATATAAGCAACCACAATTATGAGGAAGGGATAACCCCCTTCCTCTTTTTATAAGAGACAATTGTTATGCGTAATTTATTAATTATAGTCGCTCTACTACTGAGCTTTACCAGTAGCGTTTACGCTCAAAATACCCCAAGTACACAAACACCCAGTACGCAAGTTGAAAGCCAACATTCTGCAAAAACACAATACCAAAGCTTATTTTCTTATTACTTTGCCGCAGCACGTACAAACGACACAGCTGTAATAGAGCAATTTGTAGATGCCGGTATTCCTATCGACAGTTACAACAATAAAGGTTACACCGCATTAATGATTGCCACTTATCACGGTAATAAAAACACGGTAAACACGCTTTTACACTTAGGCGCTAATGCTTGCATGGAAGATAACCGGGGTAACACAGCACTTATGGCCGCTATATTCAGAGGTGAATTTAGTATTGCAAAAACACTCGTATCACTTGATTGCGATAACGCGCATCAAAACAAAGCCGGTCAAACAGCCGAGCAATTTGCACAAACATTTGGTCAACAAAAAGTTATAGAGTTACTAGCACAGGTAAATAATGCAAAATAAACTGCACGCAACAAAAAGCCCTAAAACTTTAGGGCTTTTGATTTACTAAATATATGTTCAAATTAAACGTACTTACTCTAAAAACAGTGTGTTTATTAAGCTTTCTTGTTCTTTTCCGGCTTCATGTTTTAATGCTCGTATAAAATCCATAGAATTGGCGGGACTGTTTGGATAACCATGATTTTCCCAAACCAACTTGAGCGCATTAATAATGGGTTCATCCCCAATAGCAGCGCGTAGCTTAGCAAAGACAATAGTTGCTTGCGAATATTGGTCAAAGCTTTGTGTAGCATCAACTAAGGCTGATCGCTCCTTTATGTTCATCAACATACTTTGCTCGTAGCGTGTTGTTTCATACTCAACCAGCGCTTGCATTGTCGCTTTCCCATAACGCTGCTCTATAACAACAAGCTCAATATACTTTGCCATAGACTCCACTAAAAAAGCGCTATCTGAAAGTACCCCATTACCAATATCATGGCCAAACCATTGATGCGCGGTTTCGTGAACTGCACGGCGATAGCGTTGATCAAAGCCTGCATTAGCGCTTGGCTTTGATCTAAAACCAACACTGTCTTCAATAAGTATAAGTTGCGGCAATGCATAACCTGTAGCACCAACACTAGGCGAGCCTATTAAACTCAATTGTTTTGCTCTATAAGGGCTTATATTATTAAGCCATTTTATTGTATCGCCCATTGCGCTGAGGTTTATAGCTATAGACTCCGCTCGTGCTGGCTCGTTTTTATCTTTAGCAAACACGTTTAACATCACGCCATTTTGCTGCTTGGTAACAGGGGAATAAGGCACCGTCACCCAAGCTGGGATTGCATTTATGGGTGTACGAGTCTCAAAATGAAATATTTCGCGGTCATCTTTGCTGGTACGTGATATTTCCTCTCCTTGGGTTATAACCTGATAACCCCTTGTTGTACTCACTTTACTCGACATAGTAAGCCACTGGTAATGAGTACTTGCTTTCACCGTTTTAGCAAATAGCTTCGTGGGTCTAATAACCGACTTCACTTTAAGTGCGTGTTGCTGACGAAGTATAGGATCGGTTAATTCATAATTACCTTGATAGCCAACAGTCGGCAATAAAGGCACTGATCGTATATAGCTAAATTCAGGGGTTATTATCTGATGGCCTCTTACTGGCCAAAGCTTAGCTTGATGAACATCAAACCGTGTAACTAGTTTACGTATTTCTCCAGGCTGCATTTCATTCTCAAACTTAAACACAGCTTGATTAAGCAAGGGAAAGCTTTTAGCCCTTTGTGCGCCATCGATTTCAATATCGGCCCATTTATAAAAACCAGAGCGCCCAACCAATATCTCTTTAATAGGGGCTTGATGGGTGTTTTTTAAGGTATATATTAAGGAAAAATGAGCTTGCTGCTGATGCGGATAAAAGTCTACATTAGCATCAATGTGAACAATTTTTGGCTGTGCTACATTGCGCCATTGTGAGAATGCTTTTTCGTATTGTGCTTTAAATGCCTCGCGTTTATGCGAGTTGGTTAAAGGCTTCTCCTCAACCAGTCTTAAATATAATTGAGTAAATAGTGCCACAGTGATAAGTAAAGGTATAAGTAACCAAAAATGCTTAACCCCCATTACTCTTCGGCTCAACCCGGCACCTCGGTGATTAAAAATACCCGTAATTATAACTAAACTTATACACGCCGCTAACCAAACTGATATATAAGGCCAATAACTACTTATACTTGCACGATAACCCGAAAAGTTATCAGGTGCCTGCAAAGGCGTCCAACCAACACTCCACAATGTATGCGTAAGACCAAGATAAGTCATTATCGGTGTAAATTTGATCAGTAAAATAACAGCAATTAGCAAACCCGCAATAAGCTGCGAACGGCACAAATTAAATACACACAAAAATACACACGCAATAATGGCAAGCACAATTGCCATCAAAAATAAAATGGTTAAATGTACTTCAAATTGATATGCACTGTGTAAAAACCACTGAGCTGCACTTGCCCCTAATAAGCTCATTGTTAAAAAAACCAATATCATAGTACCTAGGACCAATAACTGACTGTTTAAAAAGTAATATGTTTTTAGCGGTGTGGCAGCGATCAGCTCAGCTATATTATAGTTTTTAGCAAAGCAGCTTACTTGCCAGCTCCACAAAGCCATTAATAAAGTGCCAAACAACAATTGCATATCAAATGCATAATAGCTAATTGCATCAAGGCTTGTGGTGCTTATAACACTCATTGGTTCAACATAACCAGACGACGAGGCAACACTATTAAAAACCATCACCGGCCAAACAAAAATAATCAGTAAAGTAACAGGGTGTGAAACCAAATTAACCAGCGTAGTTTTGTATAAACTGGCCATCATCAAAAATGGCTTTTGCGTGACTCTCGCTGTTTTATATTCAGCGGGTTTTAACGTGTTGTAACGAATGTATTCGTTAGTATTTTTAGTTTTTTTACTCTTTAATAATGTGTGTTTTTTATTTTTACTAAAAGTAATATAAAAAATACCAACAGCAAGCATACTCACAACAACGCGATTAATAGCAAATGAAGCCCCTAATGAATTGGTTAAACTGTTTATTACGGCAGTGTATGCAAAAGGGTCAAGCCAAACAAATAATGTATAAAAGCGATTGCTTATAATACTACTTCCAGCAAGCATTGGATTTCCGGTAATACTTGCAAGCATTATGTAGCCTATCCACAACACCGTAAAAACAACATAATTGGGTAATGAATTAGCTGATTTATGGCAAACAAAAAAGGCAATAACAACTAAAAAGCAGCTATTTGGTAACAATACTAAAAAGCTATTAAATACAGTAAAATAAACCACATTTGGTATATAGCCCAATTGCCTTACATGCATGTATATCATTACTAAATCGCTAATTAAGCTGATAATAAAAACCAAGAAAATCAGTAAGCATACTCTTGCTAAACTGCGCTTAAATAAACTAGTTTGCGTAGCATAAATAAGCTCCTGCATTGACGCGTGCTGATCTCGTAAAAATATAACGGGTGCCAATACTCCTACAAGCACAGGTAACTGCATCATTTGTAGCATTGTAATATTTAACTTAAATTGTTTTAACGAATCAACTTCAACTGCTGCAAGCCCAGAGGACAACATAACCGCAAATACCAAAGGTATAATAATGCACAGCCAAACAAGTGGTTGGCGCACTGCATATCGCCACTCATTAAAAATTAACATGTTTGACTTCCTTCATTAAGTGCAAAAAAGTACTTGTCTTGAAGCGTAGCGGGCGAATTTATTGCATTGTGTGCAGGCGCTGTGTCTGCATACACACGAAATGACGCTCTACCATAGCGATGGCTCTTACTTAATACATGCTGAGTTGGTATGCCCGTGGGTAAACTTTCGAGCTGCCAAATCTTACCTTCTAAAGGAACTAGTAAGTCTTTTACGTCACCGCTTTGTATGAGTGCTCCTTGATCTATAATGGCCACGTAGTGACATAAATTTTCAACATCTTCAACAATATGGGTCGATAACAATACCAACCTATTTTGACTAATACTAACGAGTAAATTATTTAAACTTTCTCGCTCCACAGGATCAAGCCCAGCAGTGGGTTCATCCATAATAATTAGCTTTGGGTTGCCTAACAAAGCCTGAGCCACGCCAAAACGCTGCTTCATTCCTCCCGAAAAATTAACAACTTTTTTATTAGCAAACTGAGTCAAATTGGTTAGTTCAAGTAAACTATTAATTTGGTTTTTGCGCGCATTACCACCTATGCCTTTTAATACGGCAATATGCTCAAGTAACGCTCGACAACTCATATTGGGATACACACCAAAATATTGTGGTAAATAACCTAGCTGCGATCTAAGCGCATCTGGTTGGCTAATCACATCAAGGCCATTAAAATTAATATGCCCGGAGTCGGCATTTTGTAAACACGCGAGTGTGCGCATAAGTGTTGATTTACCCGCTCCATTAGGGCCAAGTAGACCGACCATACCGGCGGGTAGAGTGATCGTCACATCATTCAAAGCCTGCGTACCATCTGCGTATTTTTTGTTGATATTTTTCAGTGTAAGCATTAGTTTCATCCTTAATTGGTATAGCACCAGCTTAAGAAAGCAAGTCAATACAAGCGAGAAAATAATGGTTAACGTATTGAAATAAATGATGAACATAAAAAAGTAACGTTGGTCATTTAAATATGACCTTTCATCATTTAAATAAACGGCCTAGTATACTTAAAACGGTTACTAACCCTATGAAATAAAATAATTATTTTAAAAATAAATTATGATTGAAACAGTTTTATGGATAAACTAGCGCGCTCAGCGTAGTGAATTGTGCAAAGGTAATGTTTAAAATAAAAAGACAATTTTATCTAAGCGTACCCGCTCAGAAACTATAATAAAAACGGAGTCACATATGCAGCAAGCCAATACACCAATATGGCAACGCTTTAGCATTACCCAGCTAATAATTTTTTTACCGCTAATAGCCGCTATTATGCTCGACTCTCATATACGCTTTTTGTCATCACATATGGATTCAACTAGCCAATATCTGGCTATTAATATTCAACTTTTTTTACAGTGTATTCCCTTTTTTATTGCCCATGCGTTTGCATATCGTTTATTACTTACACCCGCAATCATAGTTTGGCTGTTAGGCTTTTTAGCCTATCCATCTCTCTTGCTAGTATTTAATAACCAACTTCTTAACTTTTCGCAATGGCAATACCTTGATGCACAATGTTGGACACTGTGCGCATCTGCAAGTGGTATATGGCTTATTACTAAACGCACTAATAAAAATAACAATGTGTTGAGTAATAAATGGCTTAAATCCTTGTTTTCACTTGATACAGTCGTGTTTATAGTACTTTTAGGTTGGGCAATAGTTACATCAAGCATACTCAATACGCACACTGATCCTATGTTAAACCAGCCTATTGAGCCTGTTATTGATGTTTATAAAGTATTCACACAGTTTGATACTTTTTTGGGTTATCTTTGGCAAATTACTGTTTCTGCCGGATTAGTATATGGAGTGTATTTATTAAATAGATATTTATTAATACGCTACGTATTAACCTATCATGGCGTATTAATATTTTTGTTTGCAAGTTTAATAAGCCTCGTTGCACTTACACCTGTATTAACATCGTGCTTGCTACTGTTACCTATTAACGATTTACCTGCAGGCATTGCTAACTTAACACCTGGTGGTAATAATAATATTTTCAGCCCTGAAAATTATCAGTTTGTATTTTTATTTTTGGCTATAAGCACACCGATTATTTTAGCGTTTGAACGACAGCAACAACACGTTCAAATTAGCAACATTGCTCAGCAACAAACAAAAACAGAGCTAAAGCTACTTCAGCAGCAAATTAACCCTCATTTTTTATTTAATACATTAAACAACCTTTACGCGCTGACATTAAAAAAAGCAGATAATGCACCAGATCTTGTTATGCAATTAGCTAATTTACTGCGTTACAGTGTTTACGAAGGTCAAAAAGCACAGGTGAGTTTAGAAAAAGAAATCAATTACTTAAAAGGTTTTATTGCATTACAGCGTTTACGAAGTGCTGAGCGCTGTAACTTTGATGTGCAATGGCCTGAATATCAACAACACTATTTTATTTCGCCACTACTGTTAATAATGATTTTAGAAAACGCGATAAAGCATGGTGTAGAGCCCACGTCACAAAAAGTAACGGTTGTGTTTAAAATCACCATGGCCGATAACATACTAACGCTATTTTCCTCCAACCCTATTCTACCTAATAACAATTCAGAGCATGGGATGGGACTTAACAATTTACGCCGTAGGTTGACTCTTTTATATCCAAATAAGCACACATTAATTATTAATGAAAATAAAAACCTTTGGCAAACCACACTTAAATTGGAGCTGGCTGCATGCTAAACACAATAATTGTTGATGACGAGCCGCTCGCGCATGACGTTATACTGCATCATTTAAGTGCCCATAAAGATATTAATATAAGCGGACAATACCTTAACGCTAAAGATGCATTATGTGCTTTAGCCACATCATCTATTGATTTGTTATTTTTAGACATAAACATGCCCGAACTATCAGGGATTGCATTACTAAAAGTGCTCGCGAATCGACCACAAGTGATTATTATTAGTGCGTATCAAGAATATGCTTTAGCCGGTTTTGAACTTGACGTAACTGACTACCTACTAAAACCAGTATCTGCGCAACGCCTTGAACAAGCACTCAATAAAGTACGGAAAAAAAGAAAACACATAACGCTAAATCCCAAGGCACCTCTGACTATTACGCTTAAAATCGATCGTGAAAAACATAAAATTCAATTAAGCGATATAGACATGTTTGAAGCGTATGGAAATTACGTAAGAATATGGCAAGGTGAAAAATCATTACTTGCAAGCAGTACTCTCAAATACATATTGCAGGAACTTGATACTTCATTTATTCAAGTCCACAAATCTTACGTGATTAACAAACACAAAGTGGTCGCGTTAAGTACTGAAAGCGTTCAACTAGCATCAGGCGTGTCAGTTAAAATTGGCAAGTCATTTAAACAACAAGTGCGCGACATTATTTAATCTGAGATCTTATTTTATGTTTACCTAAAACATAACTTTAAGCTCCCCCTATCAGCGACTCTAATCTTTAACACTTAACCCTTGTGGCTTTTCTCGCGTAACAAAATAACAAACAAGCGATCCAAGCGTTACCAGTACCACTCCTTGATAAAACGACGCACTAAGTGACACCGACAAATACAACGCCGAAATAATAGTAGAAAGCACCGGCGTAAAGTACGAAAGCGTGCCCAACAGCATTAAATTACCGCCAATAATAGCTTGATTCCACAGTGCATACCCGCTACCAATTACAATTCCTGCTAGTAACAATGTAATACTCGAATTTACTGAAAACGTTAAGGCCGGCTCGTTACTCATAGCAAACTGAATCCACAAGCTAACCGCCGTGGCTGTAAAAAATAACGTAATGGCATTTTTACCGTTGCTCAGCTTTTGCGTTACTACGCAATAAATAGCCCATATAAACGCTGCAGCTAATGCCATTAAATACGTCGCTGGGTTATCGGCAAAGTTATTAGTAAGCGTATTTACTGAAATACCGGCATCGCCAGCTATACACCAAGCAACACCTAAAAAGGCAACAAACATACTCGGGTAAACCCAGTAACTTACTTTTTTACGCCCTACTATAATGGTCAATAAAATAGTGAGAGTGGGCCATAAATAGTTTATTACCGCCATTTCCATGGCCTGATGCCTATTATTAGCCATACCAATAGAGAGCGCTAAGCACACCTCGTAAAATACAAATAATAAAGTACCTATCACTAAGTAGCGTTTAGAAAACCCTTTTAACTTAGGTAACCCCATAACAAGTATTAAAAACACAGCACTTACTGTGTACATAGCTGCTGCACCACCAATGGGGCTAAACAACTCAGATACATCCCTAAGTAACGCAACTAAACAGCTCCACAGTAAAATAGCGGCAATGCCATAAAGCGTGTATTTATTTTTAGTTAAAAATCCCATATCAAACCTAAAGTACTACTTTATAATTTGAAGCTAAACTAACAATAATTATTTAATTAAACAATGTAAGTTAATAAATTTTATCCAATTTCAGTTATTTAATAAAAATCCTGCACATACACTTAATCCTGCAATGGCAAATTTAGCGATGGTCGTCGCCTTCCTACGAAACAATGGGCGATGAAGGCCAACCACAAACCCAAGTCGCTACTTTTGCGAGCTACGCATAGCGAAATAAGCCAATAAACCAATAAACCAAGCAATTAGCTACCCTCGCTGGTTACTAGGATCAACGCGGGGAATGCGAGTACAAATTAAAAAATTAAAAAAGGTTTAGTTTTTCATATAGAACATGAATTAAATCAACGTGACCATGATTGGATAAGCGTTGATAATAATAACGAAATAATGAGGTACGCTGGGGCTATTTTAGATACACCTTGAAGCTGCAACAGATCCTCATTCAAATGGGCGCGCAACAGTAACTACAGCAGGAACACAATGTCAGAAATAATTAACCAATGGCCAATAGTAGTGGCCTTAATAGCAACCGGTATTTTTGCCGGAATTTTAGCAGGCCTTTTTGGTGTAGGCGGCGGTATTGTTATCGTGCCTGTGCTGTACTTTTTACTGCAAGGTTTTGGCGTAAGCCCAGAGTCGGCAATGATGATAGCGACCGCCACATCGCTTGCCACCATAGTACCTACTTCACTTTCATCTATTCGCTCGCATCATAGCAAAGGCAATATTGACCTTGCGCTAATAAAGTATTGGGCACCGTTTATATTAGTGATGGCGGTTGTCGGTAGCATTATTGCGCACACTGTTCGCGGTAACGCATTAGTACTCATGTTTGCCTGTATTGCTATTTTAGTCAGCTTAAACATGTTATTTAGAGCTGGCGCACCTGCGCTTGTAAAACAACTACCAGGTAAATTTGGTCAAGGTATGATGGCAAGTATTGTAGGCGGTTTGTCGGTCATGATTGGTATTGGTGGCGGTACTATTGGCGTTCCTATGTTAAACGCATTTAACGTACGCGCACATGTTGCGGTAGGTACTGCGGCTGTTTTTGGCTTATTAATTGCGCTACCAGGCGTAATTACCTTATTAAGTATTGGCACAACGCCAACCGATGCTCCCTTAGGTACGTGGGGTTTAGTTAACCTTCCTGCCTTTTTTCTTATTATTCCGCTGACCATTTTGTTTGCCCCTATTGGCGTAAAAATTGGCAGCAAGTTGGATCAAAAACAACTAAAACGCGCTTTTGCCATTGTCTTAATGATAACCGGTATTCGCATGCTTATTCTGACATTGGGAGTCTAAAACATGTTTAATAATACCAATCTGCTTATACGGGGTCTATTTAACGATGAGAAAATCACGCTAGAACTAGGTAAGTATTTTTGTATCCAATTGTTCTAAATGAAAATTTTTAGCGGTATTATAGGGCAATTTAATTCGTTAAATTGCCCAAATATTTATGCAGGTTGGTATTACACCCAAACAAAAAGTGCATTAAAATGAGCAAATAAAAGCCTCAGTGGACTGTGCAGGTAAATTCTTATTACAACATTCACAATTAGGTTTTAAATCTAGTATTTAGAGCTCCTTCTTATCCACCCAATGCTGAGTAAATATCTATTACCTTTTATAACTTTTGATACCTGATGCTCACTTACATCAGGGCGGAATAGCTTAACCCGCTTTGTTTCAAATATCGGATTACTGCAAATAAACTCACCACCCAAATCTGCTTTTTTAAGCACTATATTCAATCGATAGTGTTTACCAGATTCAACTTTGTCTGTGTGTGGTGCTATTTCACTCCCTTGTGGGAATTTAAGCAAATATGTATCAAATTTAATTGGCCACGTAGCACCACAAATCAACATTTTATCGTAGCCTGACTTTTACCTACCTCGCTCCCAACGAAATAACTTACTCAAAAAAAACATACAACCCCTCGAAACACCTAACAAGCAGCCGGTTAAATCGTTTTTTATTTATTTTTATTGGTAAACAAACCATAGCCGAGTTCATATTTTGGTTCAATCGTTTACTGTATTTTTACGTAAAATACAAAAAAGTGTTCGGTGTTGTTTTAATTAGTATTTTAGAAGGGAACACTGGTGTTTGAGTGACTTTATTGAGGAACTAAGGGCTTATCTTTCTTAATACATCGCGCTTTGCAGCTTTTCTACATTATGAACAAGGCAATACAGTTGCCGCAGCGTAAAGAAACAGCTAAACAGGACAGCCATTCTAACTTAATGAAAAAACTTAGGCTGGCGTCACTGTTAATTTATCAAAAATTGAACATGTTTTCGAGTGCCGCCTCTAAAGACATGGGCATATGACGTTTATTCATAATTCGGTTGTTAAGCTCATCTTTAAGTGATTTAACCGTAGTGCAATACTCTAAACGTTTAGCAATTTCATCACATTCATTATTTAGCGCCGCTAAATGGTTTACAAAATTATCTTTAATTTGCGCTTTACTACGACCATTAAACTTACGCCACACAATTGTATATTGGTCATTACTTTCTTTTTGTTGGCGATGCTGTTCATTTAGCTCGATTATTTTATTTTGCAGTAACGGTATTAAGTTTGCTTTGGTTTCTTCATCAAAATCGACATCGTCGTCAAAATGGCTTATGTAAAGCTGTAATAAAGTAAAACCGTCTTTCTCTTTTCGAGCTTGTACTAACTGTTGCATTAGTTCGTGTTTTTCTGCTTTTTTTGCAAGATCAGATTCTTTATCTGGATGCAACTTAGATGCTAAACGTTTATACATTTTGTTTAGCTGCGAGCCTTTAAATAACTTTTCTAATTTTGAGTTGTTTTTTTGTTGTTTAATTTCATCGCGATCAAATCGTTCGTGTTGGTCAAAAAAGTCATCCCAATCTTCATCTTGTTCATAGTGCATATTATCTGCACTAAACGCTTCATCATCTTTCTCCTCACCAAAACCTTGCTCGTCAAGGTGCTTATAAAGCAATGAAGGCTCAGCTGTTATTTCTCTCAGTTCGTCATCTGTTAATTCTAAACCGGGGAAATCTTGCTGTAACATATTACGTAATATATTTAACTCTGAAGAAGGGATTGTACTAACCGTATCTTGGTTATATTTATTTAGGTAAGATTGAAAAACTTGAGACACTTCCTCAACATTCAACTCGCCAATGAATGGATGTTCTGACAAATAATCTAAATCTTCATTTATCCAATCCACAAGTTCATTACGCTGTTCAATAGTTAAACTTTTACGTTGGATAAACTTACTAAAATGAATGATTTGTTCTGCAATCATTTGAGCTTGACGTTGCTCATGGTGCTCTACTTGTTCTTGAAATTGAGAAAACAGGGTCTGCTTTTTAATATCAAAGTTTGCGTTACGCTTAGTATGTTTTTCAATTCGCTGCCATAAACGCTCTAATTCAGAAGGCGTTTTAGTCGCCGCTTGTTGCTTTACATTTTTTAAAAATGTCATATTAAGTTCCACTAAAATTTGTATCCATTACTTTTTATGCACGTAATTTGTATGCTTTAATTATAAATTTAATTAAAGCATACATAAAGCCAAGCATTAAAAAAGTAACTAAACAATTATTTAATGCTTTAGGTCAATAAGAAGAATAAGGATAAAAAGCGCCTGAGTTCATTTAAGAACAATATGCTAAACAGTTACTTTAACTAATATTTACTCGTAACGCTCGATTAAGTAAATATTATGGTGGCTATAATTACGAAGCAAATCAAAATATAGCCACCCGTTTTACTTTAAGGCTTATTCAATCGTTACCTTTGCATCACTTACCCATATTTCGGTTATCGCGTCATCATTTTTATCAACTAAATACGCGCGAATGCTTACTGGATCGTTATTAGTCTGTTTATAGTCAAACGCTAATCGCCATTGGTTTGTACCTACAACCGGATAAACTCCAATAGGCTCTAGTATTTCACCATTACTGGCTTCAACAATCGGCTTTATACCACTTTCGTTATCTAAGCCATTAAATACTGGGCCCTCAAAATCAATCACCATTTTGTTAACACCTTCAGGAATAGGCTGGCCAGGAATTCCCCCCAAGCCTTGGCGAGTATTCACAACGCTTGCAAGCATTTTTGATTTTGGATCGAGTGGACGCCACTCAATATCATAAGAAAAGGTAAACTCATCACCTTTGTGCGCCTCTTTTTCAGGCACCCAATAAGCAACAATATTGTCGAACGTCTCGTCTTTTGTTGGAATCTCGATTAGCTGAACAGCTCCCCTTCCCCAATCGTCAGTGGGCTTGATCCACGCTGATGAACGCTTATTGTAAAATACGCCGTCGTCTTGGTAGTTATTAAAGTCACGATCTCTTTGAATTAAACCAAATCCTTTTGGGTTCTCATCAATAAAGCTATTGGTCGACACCGACTGAGGATTATTTAATGGGCGCCAAATGTATTGACCCGATCCTGTGTGAATAGCCAGGCCATCGCTGTCGTGAATTTCTGGGCGCCAGTCTTTAGCAGTTGTTTTATCTTTTTGTGAGTACCAATACATGCTGGTTAGCGGTGCTACGCCTAAGCGTTCAACATCGGCGCGCATATACAAATTAGCCGTTACAGAGGTAATATGCCCTTTGGCTTCTTTGTTATCTTTGCTTAAACCAAACCGATAAGCACCAGTGATAGAGGGTCCTTCAAGCAATGCCCAAACAGACACACTTTCACCTTTTTTTTCTGCGGGGCCAATCCAAAATGCAGAAAAACGCGGAAATTCTTCTGGCTGATTCATACCCGTATTAATTGCAATACCTCGCGCCGACAGTCCATATTGCCCCTCTGGCCCGTCCGTACGAAAATAAGACGCACCCAAAAAAGATATCCAATCGGGTTTCATATCTGGGCGCATTATTCTAAAGCCTGCAAATCCAAACCCTTCAGGGAGGTCGTGAGCTGGGCTGTCATCAGGCATATCAAAAACATCATTACTAAAAGGTACATTTTGCACCTGATTTTCATCGTCTCTGATGTAAATACTTACTGGCTCAGGAAAATATCGGCCAGGGTAAAATAATTGTACAGGTGCGTTTTTTCCACTTGGATATAAGGTTTCATCTTCTTTAAAGCGTATTTTCCAGTGTTCGTCATACGTAATTTTATCGATTAACTCCGGCGCTGGTACCTTAGTTGGCGTATAGGGTTTTTCGGCCGAGGCTTTTGCAAGTGATTTTAAGTCTTCGAATGAAAACTCCGTTTTATCTAATGCATCTGTCGCGTAAGACGACATCGAAGTGCTAAAAATAATTGCGATAAATAACTTTAATTTCATAAAAAGAATGTCCAATAAATTGAGTCTAATAAAAATGGGAACGCTGCACGAACGTATGTTTAACTTAAAGTTCTGCATGGATATTACGTGACGTAATATGAACTAGCGTTTACTAAGGTATTGTTATTTGACTACAGGACCTCCCATAATTATTTTTTTAGGGTATTGGTTTTAAGGGAAATTGCGCGCGTTTGATGATATCGCTGAAGTGAAATAAGCGGGGATAGAGTAATTTATTATCAGATCGCTGGTATTCAAATGGATAAGGGTTGTATTTAGATGGTGGAAGTAAAGAGGCTCACTACTTTTAAAATTTGCAATTAATGGCTAAATTTTACTTGCCGCCCACCTCAGGGCGTATTGTTATGTTTTTGAAGTTAATTTTTCTATGGCATTTTTAGCTTCTTTCAAACTTACACCATGAACAGATCTATAATATTTTATTGCTCTAACTTTATGACCTGATTTTAAAGCAACAATAACATCACCCTCAGTTACGCTGCCATGCTTAGCTATTGAGTTACCAAATATTAATATAAATAAAACTGCAATAACAGCTAAAACACCCCAAATATATTCAATTTCCATAAAGATCCTCGATGTTCGAAAAATAGTGAGCCTATGGATTAACTCGTTTTTTATTTGTTTTTATTGATAATCAAACCATAGCTGAGTTCCTATTTTGTTTGTAATAATGTTCACCAAGAGCAAAATGTATTTTTATCTTATTTTAATTATTCTTATTGGCTACTGGTTAAATAGCCTTTCGCATTTTATTTAATAACTCGTAGCATGCTTTATACAACAGTATTTCCATGTCTTCGTTATGGTACAAAGGACCCCAACGAAAAAAACCTCTTAAGCTAAATTTTTTAGCTATGAATTCGCGCCACGTAACAGATTTAGAAACGCTGAACGTTTTAATCGTCTTATTGTGTTTAATATTATACAAGCGCGATACTAACTTAACTTTTGGTCGCCAAAATAGCGGAATAATAGCTGTATCAAAATCTATAGTGAATGCATCACCACCATGCAAAGTGACTATAACAACATCTAAACCAATATCTGATTTTTTAGGCTCTTTAATAGACGAGATGCTGTGAAGACAAAAAATATCTTCAAGCTTCTTGTGCATATGATCTTGTAGCGAATCGCCCGTTATATAAAAAAACGACTCTACCTTAGAAAAATGGCTGTTATTAGCTACAACTAACGATCCCAAATAAACATTTGGCTTTTCAGAGCTAAACCAATCGAATAGCAAATTTAAATTCCTTTTTTACTTATGCCGAATAAATAGGCCGTAAGGTTGTTATCTAAGGTTAGGGTGAAAAAGCAAAAACCAGCTGTTTTTGTTCTGCTTTACGATTTTTTATTACGCTTAATTTTCTTATGTCGTAATTGAATACCAAGTAATGTCCCTAATAAAACAGCAATAACATGCAGCAAAGCTGGAATTAAATATATTAAAGGCTCCATTGATATTTCTAATAAAATGTATAGTAAGGCACCGACACTTAGATCAATAAACCAATAAACTGCCGCAACTAAAAAGGCTTGTTTATAGGGACTCACTGTTTGCTTATAGCCTAGGTAACAATAAACGATTAAAGAGGCTATAAAGCCAAAGACGTAATGAGTAAAAATGTATGATGTACTTTGAATCATTTCATCAAAGCCAATAATCAACGTTGCTATTGTTGATAAAGCAACTAGCAATAAATACAAGCCTACTGAAAAGAGTACAATCCTAGAGTATTTCACGATAATCCTTTAGCAATACAACGAGGCTGTAGAATAACTTCTATAGCCAAATTCAATTAAATAATGAGTTTCTGTAATTAACTCTAAGCATTTATCAAAGTGCAAAATTTAAGGGGGGTGTCAATATTATTTGGTTTTTAGCTAACCGTTACACCGTTTTTCGACTTAACCTTTTTAGTTGAAATAGACTGATGATTACAAAACTAGCACCAACACAAAACACCCCTACACCGGGTAGCCATATACCCATGAAGCTGTCTATTTTGGCATCCATCATTACATCTGGGGTGTATAAAATATTTACTCGCTCTAGATCTTTGTAACAAGCTGGTCTGCAACCAGGACTAACGTCAATAATATGAGACTTCCCAGTATGATCTTGAAACTTTATTCTAGGATATAAATAATCGCCTTTTTGTACTGATTCTAGAACAACACCTTCTGTTGATAAGGCAGTACCCCTCTCTGTCAGACTAGTTGTCGCGCTTAATATTTAATCATTAAAATTAAGTAGAGGGCGTGGAAAAACAATGCCA
>NZ_JADYXE010000052.1:0-30997 GCF_015864465.1 Pseudoalteromonas sp. SWN29 | reverse complement strand
CCATGCCGAACTCAGTAGTGAAACGAAACAGCGCCGATGATAGTGTAGAATTTGCTATGTGAAAGTAGGACATTACCAGGCTTCAAATTGTAGAAAGCCCGAATTTAACGATTCGGGCTTTTTTACGTCTGCAGAAAAGTGAAAATAGCACAATTAATGTACACTCATCCAACACCCATCATATAGGTCGGGCGAGCGCAGCGACTCCCGACGCTAAAATCATAAAATTCACCGCTCAGCAATGAGTTCGCAGCATTTGCTATGTGACTTTCTACCGCTGTGGGCACCACGACATTACCAGGCTTCAAATTGTAGAAACCCGTTACAGCAATGTAACGGGCTTTTTGCTGTCTGAGATTTAATAAATAGCCAAGAGCGCATAGCGAACTCAGTAGTGAAACAAAACAGCTCGAAGGCGAGCCCGCCTCGACACAAAGATAGTGTAGCATTTGCTATGGGGCTCTCAACCGCTGTGGGCACTACGACATTACCAGGCTTCAAATTGTAGAAATCCGTTACAGCAATGTGACGGGTTTTTTACTGTCTGGGATTTAATAAATAGCCAAGAGCGCATACCGAACTCAGTAGTGAAACAAAACAGCTCGAAGGCGAGCCCCGCGGAAGGCCGCCCCGACACAAAGATAGTGTAGCATTTCACTGTGGCTTTCCACCGCTGTGGGCACTACGACATCCTACTGCGTAGCGCACCGGCTTCAAATTGTAGAAAGCCCGAATCTAACGATTCGGGCTTTTTTATGTCTGCAGAAAAGTGAAATGCGTACAATTAATGCACACTAAACAAACGCCCACCACGTAGGTTGAGCGAGCAACGCGACTCCCGACGTTAAAAACACCTAAGAATCCTATAAACTAAATCGATAATTAACAATATATTTTAAAGTCTCTATTTCTAAATTTTATATAATAATACTGATAACAAATATAATTTTGCTTTGTTACTGGGTTTGATTTAGGATCAAATCAGTTTAAAACCAAGAACTAATAGCCTGTGTATAGATTATTAATTAGCGCCATATCCATTTTATATTGTTTTTCTGCGTCGGCAGTTGAAGTAACTGATCTATATCAAGATATTTTAAAAGTGGATGATAAAACACGAGACACTCGATTAGCAGCGAGCCGTAAAGCTTTACTCAATGTTTTAGTGAAAGTAAGCGGTGATGAAACTGCGGATCAAAACAAACTAGCGCAGCAACGCACTAAAGATATTTCTGATTATATGCTTAAGTTTGAATATGACGAGAGAGCAAATGGACAATTGAAACTCGTTGTTAAATTTGAAGCTCGAAAGATCAATGCGTTAATCAAAGAGTTAAACTTACCTTTATGGGGAGTACAACGCCCATTAGTCGCAATATGGTTAGGTATTGAAGACAATTGGCGCAGAGAATTAGTAACACAAGAAAGTTACCCGCAGTTAGAACAGCTCATTTATGACAAAGCTGGACGCCGAGGTTTACCTGTCGTTGTGCCATTACTTGATTTACAAGATAGACGTTTAGTAGGTATTCCTGAGGTATGGGGTAACTTTTCAGAACCAGTAGAAGAGGCCTCTAGACGCTACAGTGCTGAGCGAAGTATTACAGCAAGAATGTATAAAGAAGCAGATAGCGAAAATTGGATTTTAGATTGGCGTTTTACTAATGATGATCAATTTGATTCAAATAGATTAACGGGCGATAAGCAGCAAATAGTGAGCCAAATGATCGATACCCTAGCACGAGGCCTTGCAAGCGAGTACGCTATTGATCCAAATGCTTATTATGAACAAGCCGCGGCCACGCTAACATTAAAAGGCACGCAAAGTTTTGTTGATATTGAATTAGCAAAGCAAAGATTATTGAACTTAAGCGTTGTTACGCAAGTTAAAATTGTTCGTAAAACACCAGAATTTGTAGAATTTAAACTAAACCACACTGGTAATCTAAGCGATCTTAAAAAAGGCTTAGGGCTCGACTCCTCATTTAAAGATTATGAGGATCCACGCGCTTTTTATCATGTTGTCGATAAAAATAGCCTAGAGTATCAATGGGTAACGCCATAATGATAATGTCTGAGCCGATGCAAATGGCATTACCGGTTACCTTACCGGATGACGAAACATTTGCATCGTACTTTGGTGGGGAAGATTCGTTAGAGGTTAACCATTTAAAAGATAGCTTTTCGAAGTTAGCTAAAAAGTTTCAGTATACTTATTTATGTGGGTTAGGTGATTCGGGTAAGTCTCACCTTTTGTATGCAACCTGCATTAAAGCTCAAGAGCGTGGCTTATCTAATATGCTGCTGTCTATGCGCGAAGTAGTTGATTTTGGACCTATGGTATTAGACGGCTTGGAAGCGCTTGATGTTCTATGTATCGATGATGTGCATTTAGTTGCAGGAAATGATGCATGGGAAAAAGCACTATTTAACTTTTTTAACCGATTTAACGAACCCGGTAAAATGTTAGTAGTAACTGCCGATTTACTTCCTAGTATGCTTAATATTACGCTGCCCGACTTAGAATCCCGTTTAACGTGGGGTACAACTTTTCAAATTCGCTCTATGAGTGATGACGATAAAGCCCAAGCACTAGTTAAGCGCGCTCATATGCGTGGCCTTGAATTAAGTGATGAGTGTGCACGCTTTTTATTAACGCGTTTAAGCCGTGATATGCGTGCTTTATTAGATGTACTCGACAAATTAGATCATGCATCGATGGCCGCACAACGAAAATTAACTATTCCTTTTATAAAATCAACGTTAAAGCTGTAGTAGGTCTAGAATCTAGACCCTGCTTTCAGTTATCATAAGCTATTATCAGAGCGTGTTTACCTTTCCTGATTGGAATTTGTTTTACTGAAGAGTGTTTTAATCACGTTGCAAAGTTTGTACCATAGTATTTGTATACAAAACTAGAGCAACAAAAAAATAAGCCACCCACAGTAAAGCACTTCAGGCAGCATGTATTTGGTCTTTATTTAGCGTTATAGCATGATGATGTAGGAAACTACATCGCAGTGCTTAGCCTTGTTTAATAACCAATAACACTGTTGTAAAGCAATCTTGAAAGGCCAACACGCTCTTAAGCAATCACCTTCTGTGAAAGATCAGGTATCGAATGAACTTAGAAAACATATTAGCGCAAGCACTTGAGGCGGTAGCCAGTGCCAGTGAAATAGCGCAGTTAGAAGATATCAGGGTTAATTACCTTGGTAAAAAAGGCGAAATCACTAGCTTACTTAAAACGTTAGGTAAAATAGCACCTGAAGAACGTAAAGAAGCAGGCCAAGTTATAAACCAAGCTAAAAAAGATGTACAAGCTGCTATTAACGAAAAGCGTGAGTTGCTAGCAAGTAAAGCACTTGAAGAAAAACTAGCTGCTGAAACTATAGATGTAACTCTACCAGGGCGTGTTATGCCTACTGGCGGTTTACACCCAGTTACGCGCACTATTGAGCGCATAGAAAGCTTTTTTGGTGAGTTAGGATTTGAAGTTAAATCAGGTCCAGAAATCGAAGATGATTTCCATAACTTCGATGCGCTAAATATTCCTGAGCATCATCCTGCTCGTGCTGACCACGATACCTTTTATTTCAATCCTAAATTAGTACTTCGTACACAAACAAGTGGCGTGCAAATTCGTACTATGGAAACTGAGCAGCCACCACTGCGTATTATTTCACCTGGTCGTGTATACCGTAACGATTACGATCAAACACATACACCTATGTTCCATCAGGTTGAAGGTTTGATGGTTGATACCGATGTTAGCTTTACTGAGCTTAAAGGTATTTTGCATGATTTTTTACGTAACTTCTTTGAAGAAGATATGGAAATTCGTTTTCGTCCTTCATTCTTCCCATTTACAGAACCTTCAGCTGAAGTAGATGTTATGGGTAAAGACGGTAAGTGGTTAGAAGTACTAGGCTGCGGCATGGTACATCCAAACGTACTTAAGTCTGTGGGTATTGACCCAGAAAAATACACCGGCTTTGCTTTTGGTATGGGTGTAGAGCGCTTAACTATGTTGCGCTATGGCGTAAACGATTTACGTGCATTTTTCGAAAATGACTTAAAATTCCTAAACCAGTTCCGTTAAGAGTGAAATAATAAAATGAAATTTAGTGAAAAGTGGTTAAGAGAGTGGGTTAATCCTGCTATTGATACGCAAGCTCTTTCGGAACAGCTTTCAATGGCTGGTCTAGAAGTTGATGGCGTTGAGCCTGCTGCTGCCAAATTTAATGGCGTAGTTGTTGGTGAAGTTGTTGAATGTGGACAACACCCTGATGCAGATAAACTGCGTGTTACCAAAATTAACGTAGGTGGCGATGAGCTACTTGATATAGTGTGTGGTGCACCAAATTGTCGTTTAGGTATTAAGGTTGCTGTAGCAACTGTAGGCGCTGTACTGCCTGGTGACTTTAAAATTAAAAAAGCCAAATTACGCGGCCAACCTTCAAACGGAATGCTATGCGCTTTTGTTGAGCTAGGTATTAGCGAAGAAGGCGACGGCATTATGGAATTGCCAAGCGACGCACCAATTGGTACTGATTTACGTGACTACCTAGGTCTTGACGATAACATTATAGATGTTGATTTAACACCAAACCGTGGTGACTGCTTAGGTATTAAAGGCCTTGCACGTGAAGTAGGCGTTTTAAATAGTATTGACGTAAACGTATTAGATATTCCAGCTGTTACTCCAACAATTGATGACAAAGTATCAATTGAGCTAGTTAATGAAAATGCATGTCCTCGTTACCTTGGTCGTGTGATAAAAGGCATTAATCTTGATGCAAAAACACCGCTTTGGATGGTTGAAAAGCTACGTCGTAGTGGCGTACGTTCAATTGATCCTGTAGTTGATGTTACTAACTATGTATTACTTGAACTTGGTCATCCAATGCACGCGTTTGATTTAAATGCGATTGAAGGTGGTATTAAAGTACGTAGTGCAGCCGCAGGTGAAGAGCTTGTTTTATTAGACGGTAACACCGCTAAATTGAACGAGACAACACTTGTGATAGCCGATCATAACAAAGCGCTAGCAATAGCAGGTGTTTTTGGTGGTGAGCAATCAGGCGTTACAGATAAAACATCTGACATATTACTTGAAAGCGCGTTCTTTAATCCTGTTGCAATCGCAGGGCAAGCACGTAGTTACGGTTTACACACTGATGCTTCACACCGTTATGAACGCGGTGTTGATTTTGCTTTGCAACATGATGCAATGGAACGTGCAACAGCACTTCTACTTGAGATTGTAGGTGGTCAAGCAGGCCCAGTAGTTGAAGCTGTCGCAGCTGACAAACTTCCAAAAGTGACTGAAGTACGTCTTCGTCGTGCACGTTTAGACCGTGTTATTGGTCATCATATTGAAGATGCTAAAGTAACTGATATTCTTACGCGTTTAGGTCTTGATGTTAAAGTAGAAAATGAAAGCTGGAGTGCGGACGTACCAAGCTACCGTTTTGATATTCGCATCGAAGAAGATTTAATTGAAGAAGTAGCACGTGTTTACGGTTACAACAGCATTCCTAACGTTGCACCAACTGCAAAACTTAAAATGACCACGCATAACGAAGCAACTATTGCGCTTAGCAAGTTCCGCAATACGCTCGTTACTCGTGGTTACCAAGAAGCTATTACATACAGTTTTGTAGACCCTAAAGCACAAGCTATTTTACACCCAGAGTGTAAAGCTATGGTATTGCCGCACCCTATTTCAATTGAAATGTCTGCAATGCGCGTAAGTTTAATGCCGGGTTTATTAGCGTCTTTGGCGTATAACCAAAATCGTCAACAGCCTCGTATTCGTTTATTCGAACATGGGCTTAAGTTTATAAGCGACGAAAGTGCAGAAAACGGTGTTTACCAAGTACCGGTTATTGGTGGTGTTATTACGGGTCTTGTAAATGGTGAGCATTGGGTTGAAGAAAAACGTAACGTTGATTTTTACGACCTAAAGGGCGATGTTGAAGCTTTACTTGCTATTACCAATGACGTAACTCGTTTTGAAATTAAAGCGGAGCAGTCAGATGGACTTCACCCTGGTCAGTCAGCAGTAATATATGTTGATGGCAAAAAGGTTGGTTTTTTTGGTGCTTTACATCCTCAAGCTCAAAAGTCGTTAGATATCAACAACGCAACTTTTGTTTTTGAAATTGAAATGTCAGCAATAGAAAAAAGAAATTTACCGCAAGCAGAAGGGGTGTCTAAATTCCCTTCAAATCGCCGCGACATCGCGATTTTAGTGGCAGACAGCGTTAAATCTGGTGACATTTTAAGCGTGATCGAAAAAGTTGGCGGAAATCAATTGGTTGACCTAAACTTATTCGATGTGTATAAGGGCAAAGGTATTGAGCCAAATTATAAGAGTTTGGCGATTGCTCTAACACTGCAAGCGGTTGATAGAACACTCGAAGAGAAAGATATCAATCTAGTAGTTGATAACGTGGTGGCCGAATTGGCCGAACAGTTTAATGCATCGTTGAGGGACTAGATATGGCGCTTACTAAAGCCGACATAGCTGAACACCTATTTGAAAAGCTCGGGATCAATAAAAAAGATGCCAAAGATTTAGTTGAAGCGTTTTTTGAAGAAATCCGCTCAGCGCTAGAAAAAGGCGAGCAGGTTAAGCTCTCTGGATTTGGTAACTTTGATCTTCGAGACAAAAAAGAAAGACCAGGCCGCAACCCGAAAACAGGCGAAGATATTCCTATTTCGGCACGTCGCGTGGTGACTTTTCGACCAGGTCAAAAGCTTAAAACCCGCGTAGAAGTGGGCACAAGCAAAGCAAAATAAAAAAAGGCAGCGTAAGCTGCCTTTTTATTTGCCTGAATAACCTAGTTATTAAATTATACCAACCTGCATAAATCTTGATCAATTTAACGGATTAAATTGCACTATAACGTCGTTAAAAATTTTTTATTTACGACTGCATGGATGCAGGAGGTAGAGCAATGCAGGGAGCAATTGCCGAGAACAACTAGATACAAAAATTTTTGCCTAGTTCTAGCGTAATTTCCTTAACGTTAAATAGAACCCATACATAAGCAGATTGGTATTAGGTTATTTTTGCGATTATAAATTAAAATTCTCGAGGCGATACAAAATCACCTGCCATTATTTGCTGAAATGTTTGCTCTGCAAGTACATCTAGGCCGTCTAAGCTTTTACCATTTGTTATTAATTGCTGCTCAATTTCAAACCCATCAATATTTTCAATTCCCGACATTTGCGCTACTTTAGAAAATATATAAGCGTGCTTAAATTTATCATGTTTATAAAAAAGACTAATAAGTGATGTATACACTTCAGGGTTAGGTACGTTATCTTTTTTATTAAGCTCTAAAGTTTTATAAAGCAAATCTATGGTTTTTTCATCATCAAATTTAATATAGTAAGATGCTAGAAAAAACTGCATTTCGGCACTTTGCGTTACACTTTTGTCATTTTCTATAGCCAATAATTTAGTCAGTGCACTTTGGTTATTATTTCGTGACCATTGGTAGTAGAGTAAACCGGGATGGTTTGTATTTTGGGTATCTTGATATAACCGAGTCATTTCTTTAATGCTCGTTAATTGACCGTCAATACGTGACGTTTTTTTAGCTTTTAACTTAATATGCTCTATTTTGGCAGCCACAGTTATACATTGGTTATAAGATTCAAAGTTCTTGAGTAATTGGTATTTATTTTCATCAGAAGGGTCTTTGTATTCTATGTAACGTTTAATAATTACATCAGCGCGTTCATCCTTGCAGTGACTGTCTTTGTTTAAGTCGCTACAAAAGCCAGGTGTTTCTTTACACACTTTTGCGAGTGTCAACGGTTCTTCACACCCTGTCAACGTAAGCAAACCCAATAGTACACTTGCTTTTTTAAGCATCCCTTAACCCCAAATGAATATTTACTTTGTTATTCTAACGCAATCATTTAACGCCTAACAGTAGAGAATAACTTCAGATTAAATTAGAATAGCCCTGCCGAAGTGCATTACTCTCAAAATATAGTGCATTTTTAAAGGCTATCCGTTCAAAATGATAAACTTAGGTAAATAAAATGACCTCATCTCACGAGTTAGAATACACAAATAGTTGGCAAGAGCGCCAAGATTACGCAGAAAGCATGCAACCAATCATTGGTAAGCTTTACCGTAATCGTGGTATTGAAATCGCTGTATATGGCCGTCCTCTAGTAAATGCCAGTACTATCGATATTATCAAATCTCACAAAACTGTTGCTCAGTTTGAAGGCACTAAATTACGTTTACGCGAAAGCTTCCCATTTTTAGAAGCTATCAGCAAAATGGAATTAAACTCTGCACGTATTGATATTGGTAAACTTGCATATAGCTATTTGTTTACAGAAGCAGCTAAAGGCCGCTCAGTAGAAGAATTTGTAAAAGATGAACTTGCAGAAATAGCTGACTTACCAGCGAAAGAACCACGCGATGTTGTGCTGTATGGTTTTGGTCGTATTGGTCGTTTACTAGCGCGTTTATTAATTGAAAAATCAGGTCCATATTCAGATTTACGTTTGCGCGCTATTGTTGTGCGTGGTGGTAAAGATGGCGACCTAGAAAAACGTGCAAGCTTATTGCGTCGCGATTCAATTCACGGTCCGTTCAATGGTTCAATCACTATTGATAAAGAGCGTAATGCAATTAAAGCTAACGGTAGCTACATTCAAGTTATTTACGCCAACTCTCCTAGCGAAATTGATTACACTCAATACGGTATCGATAATGCATTAATTGTTGATAACACCGGCATTTGGAAAGACGAAGCGGGCCTTGGCCAGCATTTAGAGTGTAAAGGCGCTGCAAAAGTATTATTAACAGCTCCTGCAAAAGGTAATATCAAAAACATCGTATATGGTGTTAACAACAAAGATATTTTACCTGAAGATAAAATTGTTTGTGCAGCAAGCTGTACAACTAATGCAATTACACCAACGCTTAAAGCATTAAACGATAAGTTTGGTATTAATAATGGTCATGTTGAAACTGTACACTCGTACACGAACGATCAAAACCTTATTGATAACTACCACAAAGCAGAGCGTCGTGGCCGTGCCGCAGCACTTAACATGGTAATTACTGAAACAGGTGCTGCAAAAGCGGTTTCAAAAGCATTACCAGAGCTTGAAGGCAAATTAACAGGTAACGCAATCCGCGTACCTACACCTAATGTGTCGCTAGCTATTTTGAACCTTAATTTAGCAACAAGCACATCGGTTGAAGAGCTAAACGCATTTTTACGCGATACAGCACTTCATTCAGACTTACGTGACCAAATTGATTACACCGCATCAACGGAAATTGTATCTACCGATTTAGTAGGTAGCCGTTACGCAGGTGTTGTTGATTCACAAGCAACGATTGTTGAAGATAACCGTATTGTTTTATATGTATGGTACGACAATGAGTTTGGTTATAGCTGCCAAGTAGTTCGTTGTATGCGCGATATGGCCGAAGTGTCATTCCCAAGCTTACCCCGCTAATTTATTTGCAGTGACTTAAAAGCCAGCATGTTGCTGGCTTTTTTGGTCGTGTATTATTTTTAAAGCGTATGCCTTGTGATAGGCTTTAATTAAGAAAATGTACATTCGTTTTACTATTTACAAAATAATGTCAGGTCTGTGAATTAATAAGCAGATAAACTTATTCAACCTAAAGGTTTTTTCATGAAAATCAGCAGCAATTTCGACAGTGGTAATATCAAAGTTATTGAAGCCACCGATCCTTTAAATATTCAATTAGAAATTAATAAAGATCACCAGTCTGAATTTTATCAGTGGTTTCACTTTCGTCTTGAAACAACACCTTACCAATTGCATAAGTTAAATATTAATGAGCTTGATAAATCAGCTTACCCAGATGGTTGGGAAGGGTATCAAGCCGTTGCATCATATGACCGTCAAACATGGTTTCGTGTACCATCAAGCTATGAAAATGGTACATTAAGCTTTGAAATTGAACCAGAGTGCGGCAGCGTGTATTTTGCTTACTTTGCACCATACAGCTACGACCGCCATTTAGATTTATTGTCTTGGGCACAAAGCCAAGGCGCTTGCCAATTAATCACGCTTGGTGAAACACTAGATGGCCGCGATATGAGTGTGCTTAAAATTGGTGAGCCAAGTGAAGATAAGAAAAACATCTGGATCACAGCACGTCAACATCCAGGTGAAACAATGGCGCAGTGGTATGTAGAAGGGCTATTGCACAAATTACTTGATGACGAAGACCCACATGCAGCTGCATTATTGTCAAAAGCAGTATTTTACGTTGTACCAAATATGAACCCTGACGGCAGCGCACGCGGACATCTGCGTACTAACGCTAAAGGCGTTAACTTAAACCGTGAATGGCAGACACCAAGCATGGAAAATAGCCCTGAAGTTTACTTAGTACTTAATAAAATGCGTGAAGCTGGCCTAGATATGCACCTTGATATACACGGCGATGAAGCTATCCCGTATAACTTTGTTGCAGGCAGTGAAGGTATTCCAAGTTACGATGCACGTCTTAAAGGCCTAGAAGATAGCTTTAAAGCAGCGCTTTTAACTATTACTCCAGAGTTTCAAGATGAACATGGCTATCCAAAAGATGAGCCAGGCCAAGCTAACCTTACAGTAGGCTCATCAGCTACAGCTGAAGAATTTAAAGCATTAACGTACACAATTGAAATGCCATTTAAAGATAACAACGATTTACCAGATCCAGACTATGGCTGGTCGGACCGTCGTTCATATCAGTTTGGTCAAGATACATTAGCGGCTATTGTTAATGTTGTTGATAATTTAAGATAAAACGTTTATTTGAAGGGTATCAATAGTTTTGATGCCCTTTTTACTTTTAGTAAAACCCCTTTTACAAAAAATAATAATCATATAGCAACTTCATTCCAAAACGTTTTTAACGTTTCTTCGCCGCGTATCATCACCGTATCGGTACAAATCAATCTACTTTTCTTTAAATACTGCTGATGTAGTGCCTTACAGTAGCTACGTAATTAGATGTTTTGAAAATTAAGTGTTAACAAAGTTGGGGTACTTAAGTTAAGATTAATTAAATAATGAGTCGGGACGGGAAAGGTAAAACCTTATTTCGTGAAACTTATGTTGCGTAGTAGCTAAAGCAGAGTCTCGTAATTAAAAATAATAAATATAACTATAGAGGATATCCATGGAAGCTTTTGTAAGCGCTGTTAATGATGTTGTTTGGAGTAATGCACTCATCTATTTATGCCTAGGCGCAGGCTTGTTTTATTCAGTGTTAACTCGATTTGCTCAAGTTAGACATTTTAAAGAAATGTGTAAGCTATTATTTAGCCCAAACACGTCTGATAAAGGTATCTCATCTTTTCAAGCCCTTGCAGTATCGTTATCTGGACGAGTAGGTGTTGGTAATATCGCAGGTGTTGCAGCAGCTATCGGTTTTGGTGGTCCAGGTGCTATTTTTTGGATGTGGGTTGTTGCTTTTCTAGGAGCAAGTACCGCATACGCAGAATCTACTTTAGGCCAAATTTATAAAACAGAAGAAAACGGGCAATATCGTGGCGGGCCAGCATATTATTTTGACCGTTGTTTAGGGCAAAAATGGTTAGCTGTTTTATTTGCTGTTTCGGCAATTATTGCCTGTGGTGTTTTTCTGCCAGGCGTACAAGCAAATGCGGTAGGTAATGCGTTTACCCAAGTGTTTGGCGATGGCAATATGGTCACTACTAGCTTTGGTGACGTAGGTAGCTTTAAGTTAGTTGCACTGGCAATTATACTTATTGTTTTAGCATTTATTATTTTTGGCGGTATAAAGCGTATTGCGAATTTTACGCAAATAGTAGTGCCATTTATGGCGCTTGGTTACATAGTATTGGCACTAATCGTTGTATTTTTAAACTTAGATAAAGTGGGCGATATATTTTATCTAATTATTAGTGATGCATTTACTGCGCAGGCCGGTTTTGGTGCTGCTATTGGTTGGGGCGTCAAACGTGGTATATATTCTAATGAAGCAGGCCAAGGTACTGGGCCTCATGCAGCAGCTGCTGCAGAAGTAGACCATCCTGCTCAACAGGGGTTAGTACAAGCTTTCTCTGTTTATGTTGATACCATCTTTGTGTGTACAGCAACAGCGTTGATGATTTTAATAACGCAGCAATACAATGTTGTGGGTGAGTTACCAGCAGGGCAGTTTATTGTACAAAATGTTGATGCAGCCACTGAAGTAGGCTCAGCAGCCTTTACTCAAATGGCTTTATTTAGTGTATTTGGCAGTTTTGGACAAGCATTTGTGGGTATTGCATTGTTCTTCTTTGCCTTTACTACAATACTTGCTTATTACTTTATTGCAGAAACTAATATTGCTTACTTAAATCGTTACTTTAAAGGCAGTATCCCGCTTGTTATCGTGAAATTTGTGATTATGTTTATGGTTGCATACGGCATGGTCAACAATTCAGGTTATATTTGGACTATTGGTGATATTGGCGTTGGCTTAATGGCTTGGATTAACATATTAGGTATTTTAGCTATTTTCTTCGTAGCTAAGCCTGCTTTATTATGTTTAAGTGATTATGAAGAACAGAAGAAAAAGGGCGGAAAAATCATATTTGACCCAGTTAAATTAGGTATTAAAAATGCCACTTTTTGGGAAAAACGCCTAGCAAAACAGTCAAAAGACGCTGAGTAATTAAACTTAGTGAGTAACTTGGATGTTTATCGTTTCTAAATCACTTATTGGTTTAAATTCAAAAAAGACAACGAGAAATAAAACAAGTACAATAAAGGCGCCGAAAGGCGCTTTTTTTATGCGTAGTATGGAGAGAAGTATGGCGATTATTCGTTGCCCAAAATGTGCAAAATCAATTTCAGATAAACATAAACAATGTCCGCATTGCGAAAGTAACATTGCAGAGCTAAACGACGAGCAAGTTTTACAGCTCCAACGCGAACAGCGAATTAAAAAAAAGCAGATGTTTCTAAATCACTCCTTTTTGGCGCTTATCTTATTTTTAGGTGGTTTTTTCTGTTTGTACTTTTTACAACCGCAAGAAGAAACGCTTCAGTGGTATGCTTATACTGCCGCAATTGGCGTAGGTTGTATTTGGTATATTATAAACCGTATTATTTTAGTGACTCTAAAAAAGAAAAAATGACATGAATATCGACAATCTTGTACAAAATATTACTCCCGAATTATTCGAACGCTTGCAATACGGTGCTTCTACTGGCAAATGGCCAGACGGCACCGTTTTATCAGATGAGCAAAAGCAACAAACAGTGCAGTTGGTTATGTTGTATCAAGCAAAGGTGGCTCAATCTAATGAGCAATTTACGATTGGTGCTAATGGTGAAATGATCCAAAAGACAAAAGCTCAACTACAAAAAGAATTCAAATCAGACAACGAAATAGCTAGGTTTAGTGAACATGATCTTTAAGCACCTTTTTACACCGAAGTGGAAACACCCTAAGCAACAAGTACGTCTTGATGCTATCGAAAAATTAGACATTGAACGTGATGCAACCATATTAAACACGTTAGCACTTGAAGATAGCTCAGCTGAAATACGCCGCAAAGCACTACAAAAAGTAAACGATTTACCACTTTGGTGGAAAGCGTATAAACAAGATCAGGCATTAAAAGATATAGCAGAGCTGCAAATATCAAATGCTGTTTTAAATAGCGAAAGTGCACTAACACCGCAAATTAAAAATGAATATATTGAGCGCTTTGCGCCAGTAAAAACACTAGAAAAGTTAGCGTTTGCAGAAAAAGAGCTGCAAGTACGCGTTAAATTATTAAAACGTTTAGCAAATCCAAAACTAGTAGAAAAAGCATTTAAAGAAGGTAGCGAAGAGCTACAAACTCAATTAGTTGAACTTGTTATTACTCATCAATTAATTAAGCCATTAGTAAAACATGCGAAGGGTGGAGCAAAAGCAGCACTTGAAACGCATATTGAAAATGAACGTCTAGCAATAGAAAAGCCACTTGAAGTAGAGGGTGCAACACGTATTATTTTAGCGAAGTTAAATGCCTTGCGTGAAAAAACAGACTTTGGTGTTGTTAATCCACAAGCAGGCGAGCTAATGGCTCAATGGCAAGCACTTGAGCTTAAATGGTTAAGTGATGACCGTGTTAAGTTGCTTGATGAAAAATATACTTCGATTACCACTAAGTTAAATGCACACATTGAACAGCTACAAGCGGTACACGATAAAGAGCAGCAACAATTAGCGCAACAACAGCGCCAATTATTAGCACTTGCAACGCTTGAAGCGTTAAGCGAAGAAATTGAAAATGCCTTACAACTTGGTCTTGAAACACCAGAGCAAATTCAACAAGATTGGCTTGATGCAAAAGTAGCGCAAGCTAAGCACGCTATTAGCGAAACAGAGCTTGCTAATAACACGCAATCAAAACTTGCTGTAAGTAAGTTAGAAAAGTTATTTACTCAAGTTGCTAAGCTACCTGAGCTAACCGCTGCCATTAAAGAGTACAAGCTCGCTTTTACAGCATTGTGTGAAATTAAACCAGCAGAAGACTTAGCGCAGTACGATGCTACTTTAACTGAGTTTAATAATGGCTTTAAAGCAGCGCGTAATCATTTAAATATTTTAGATGGTGCACTGCAAAGTACGTTTAAAACACAGCTAAACGCGCATAAAAAGCAATTTTTAGCACCAATGAATGAACTCGTTAAGCCGCTTGAAAAAAACCAAAGCCAAGCAAAACGTAAAGCACGTGATGTTAAACGCCTAATTGAAGAAGGCCGTTTTAACGTTGCTTTTGGCGTATTTAAAGGGTTTGAAGAATTATTTAATACCCTTACTGAACAATACCAACAGCCACTTGTAAATATAAAAGCAGAGCTTGAAGCGCAACTTGCAGACGCTAAAGATTGGCAAAAATACGCTGCAGCACCAAAGCGTGAAGCTTTATTAGAAGAAGTAAGCGCATTAGTAAGTGAAGAGTGTACTGACCCACAACAACGTGCTGAGCAGGTAAAAGCACTACGTAAACGTTGGAATGAGTTAGGTCGTTTAGATACAGACGAAGAGAAGCAACAAGGCACTCAGTTTGATGAAAAAATCGAGCTGTTATTTGCACCTTGTCGTAGTTACTTCGCAGAGCAAGAAGTACAACGCGAAGCATCTAAAGCACAACGCGAAAGTATTATTAGCGATATGCATGCACTTCATTTACAGCCTACTGCTGAGGATGATTTTGATTGGAAGCAATATGAAAGCCAATACAATCGTTTGAACAAAGCTTGGCGCAGTGTAGGTAAAGTTGATCCTAAAACATACCGTACATTAAACGATCGTTATAAAAATGAGCAACAGCAAGTACTGGCTTTATTAAATGCATTTCATAAAAGTAATGCTGCACTTAAAAATGAGTTAGTAGAAAAAGCAGAGCAGCTGTCACACAGTGATGATTTAGCCGCTGCATGCCAAGAGTTGAAGCAAATGCAGCAACAATGGCAAACCATTGGTTTTGCAGGTTTAAAAGCTGAAAATGCGTTATGGCAAAAGTTTCGTCAGTTTAACGATGAAACATTTACTAAACGTAGTAGTGAATTTGAGCAGCAAAAACTTGAGCAAAACGAGTCGGATAAACAAGCCGTTGCAGAACTTACTGAGCTTGAAGCAGCACTTAGCGATGTAAATCAAAGAGCGCAACTACACGACCTAGAAACAAAAGTGAAAGGGTATGCACAGTTTAGATCGTTAGTGCCAAAAGTGACTAAGCTACTAGCGGCCATTGAAGATAAACTTGCATTGCTTACAAGCAAATCAGAGCAAGCTAATTTAGATGCGTTAATTACGGCACTTGAGAACAATGAAGCGTTACCAAGTCAGTACCAAGCACCGCTTAAAACAACATTAAATACTGAACAGCTTATTACGCGCATGGAAATATTAGCGAACGTAAGCTCAACTGATAAGTCACTTAGAATGGCAGAACAAGTAGCCATGTTAGATGACAAACATCGTGGCGAACATGCTGATTTAAACTATTATTTAAAACAGTTATTAGCGCTCAGTGCTGGTTCAGTTGAACCTGACACACTAACGCGACTTAAAGCGACACTTGCAGCTTAATGTACTAAAACCAGCGTAATATGTGCTGGTTAGTATTTTAATAAGCCGCTTTAATAGCGGCTTTTTTATAAGCATCATTACTTCATTATAAATAAAAGGGTTCTCATGAGAATTTTAGTTATTATTGCAGCGTTATTTTTAACTGCCTGTAATACCACGCAAGGCATATCAGTATATTCATTTACTAACTCTGAGGTTGAGTCTGTACTTAGTAAACAATTACCAAAGTTAAGTGAGAAAGTAAGCTTAATGGGTTTGCCAGTTCAGTTTGATGTAAACGACTTAAGTGTGAATATTGGACCCGATAACCGCGATGTTGTTGTGCTTGGCGCCGATTCAAGCGCTGAAATTAATGCATTTGCACTAAAATATCCAGTGCGTTTAAAGCTGCAAATTGAAGGCAGCCCATTTTACGACAGTGAGAAAAAAGCAGTATTTTTACGTAATATTAAATTACTTGATTCGAGTGTAGATGCTGGTGGTTTTAAAGGTAACTTAGGCGCACTTGATAGCCAAGCAATGGAAGTGATTAATGCTTTTTTAGCGGTTAACCCTGTTTATACTCTAAATATGGATGACCCTAAAATAATGCTACTTAGTAAACTTCCACTTGATATGAAAATAAGCGAAGGTGCAATTAAGCTAGTACCTCGTCTATAAGTAGATCGACCTACTTAAAATATACGTACTTATTAGCCTGACTCTCAGGCTAATAAGGTTTTAATATTATGGCAGCTCCTCGAACTGTTCCCACCTCTCGACTTTCTCGCTTTGCAAAATTAGGCTCACTAGCAACAGGTGTTGCAACTAATATGCTAGGTGATGGTGCTAAGAGTGCATTAACGGGCAAAGGTTGGGATAACAAAAGTTTATTACTACAACCTAAAAACATTGAAAAGCTCGCCATACAGTTATCTCATTTACGTGGCGCTGCAATGAAGCTAGGGCAATTACTCTCAATAGATGCCGGTGACTTACTCAGTCCTGAATTAGCTCAATTACTTGCTTTACTGCGCTCAGATGCCAACCCAATGCCTCATAAGCAACTTGTAGCGGTATTAAAAGAGCAATGGGGAGATGACTGGCTAGCGCGTTTTTCTCATATTGAATTAAGACCTTTTGCAGCGGCTTCTATAGGGCAAGTTCATTTAGCTTATAAAGAAAATGGCGATCAGCTTGCTGTTAAAATTCAATACCCTGGTATTGCAAAAAGTGTAGTAAGTGATGTCGATAACGTTATTTCGTTATTAACGCTTTCTCGATTATTGCCAAAAGATCTTAATATTAAACCGCTTATTAGTGAAGCCAAAGCGCAGTTATTGGCCGAAGCTGATTATAAGCGGGAGGCTCAGTACTTAATACGTTATAAAAATGCACTAGCAAGTAATCTCCATTTTAAAGTGCCTAACGTATACCCAGAGCATAGTACGCAGCAAGTACTTACCATGGAATATGTAAAGGCTGAGCCAATTGAGAGTATTACAGAGCTACCTAATAACCAGAAAAGCTTTGTTGCAGCACAGCTAATTGATTTGTTTTTTAAAGAGATGTTTGATTTTAAACTCATTCAAACAGACCCTAACTTTGCCAACTTTCATTATCAGCTTGATACACAAAAAATTGTTTTATTTGATTTTGGTGCAACGCGAGAAATATCATTTGAGCTCAGCCACGCTTATTTAGCCTTATTTAAAGCGGGCAGTGAAAACAACCGAGAAGGAGTGCTTAGAGCGGCTTTACACATTGGTTATTTTAAAAATGACTTAGTTGATGAGTATAAAAATAACGTTATCGATTTATTTTTAATGGCATGCGAGCCACTAAGATCAAATGACGAGTTTGATTTTAAAAACAGCGAACTAGCGCTCAAAATTAAAAATGCAGGGCTTGCCCTTAGTGCGCAATCTCAGAAATGGCATACACCGCCCGTTGATGCGCTATTTATTCACCGAAAACTTGCAGGACTTTACTTAATAGCCGCAAGGCTAGGTGCAAAAATAGATGTAAAAACGCTATTTCAGCACTATTTATAGCGTTCTAATTTACACGTAAGTGCATTTTAAGTAATGAGTGCACTTAGTTTAAAAAATTGCCATAATGCTCGCGATATTTCGCGAGGTGCATTTATGATAAAACAATTTTTAAACGATCCTAAGTTATTGCTCAATGCAGTAGGTGAGGGCATATATGGTTTTGACCTATCGGGTAATGCTGTGTTTGTTAATCCTGCCGCTGAGCGCATGACTGGTTGGCGAGCAGAGGATTTATTAGGTAAAAAAATACATCAATATCATCACCATACTCATGCTGATGGTACGCCTTATCCTGCGGATGAATGCCAAATATATTGCACCATGTTTGACGGAAAACGTCGTGAAGTTAAAAATGAAATTTTTTGGCGTAAAGACGGCAGTTCGTTTGCAGTAGAGTACACTTCAACACCGGTTTATCGAAATGATCAATTAATTGGTGCAGTAGCAGTATTTCGCGATATATCACAGCAGCAACACACACAAAATGCACTGCAAGAGGCACTTGAGCAAGTAAAGCATTTAAGTGAGCAGCTAAAAGATGAAAACAACTACTTAATTGCAGAGCTTAACGAAGATTGGCAAGACTCAGGGCTAGTTGGACAAAGCCATATTTTTCAAACCATGTTAGATCAAATAAAGCTGGTAAGTGAAACCGACAGTACAGTGCTTATACTTGGCGAAAATGGCACAGGTAAAGAGCTAGTAGCCCGTAACTTGTATCGGTTAAGTAAACGCAGCGAGCAAGCTTTTATAAAAGTAAATTGCGCTGCATTTACACCGAGCTTGCTAGAATCGGAATTGTTTGGCCATGAAAAAGGTGCGTTTACAGGTGCAAATGAACGTCGTAAAGGGCGCTTTGAACTTGCTGATAAAGGCACCTTGTTTTTAGATGAGATAGCAGAGCTGCCGCTTGAGGCGCAAAGTAAATTACTCAGAGTACTACAAGAGCAAGAGTTTGAACGCGTAGGCGGCAGTAACACACTAAAAGTAAATATTAGAGTGGTTGCCGCGACTAATCGCGATTTATGGGGAATGGTACAAAAGGGCACGTTTAGAATTGATTTGTATTATCGGCTTAATGTATTTCCTATAAAAGTGCCTGCTTTAAAAGATCGAAAAGAAGATATTCCTTATTTATGCACTAATTTAATTACACAATTAAATAAACGACTGGGCAAACATTTAAAAGGGCTAAGTAAAAAAGCAATTACACAACTGCAAGCCTACGATTGGCCTGGCAACATTAGAGAGCTGCAAAATGTGCTTGAACGCGAAGCTATTTTATCTAATCAGTCTGTTTTACAGCTAAGCCAACCTTTACAAGCGGGTGGTGAAGTAGTTATTAACCCTTCGCTTACGCTCGATGAAGCACAAAAGCAGCATATAACCTCTGTTCTCGCATTATCGCACTGGCAAATATCGGGTGATAAAGGAGCGGCCGTTAAACTGGGTTTGCCTGAGAGTACACTGCGCTCAAAAATGCGAAAACTGGGTATAAATAAAGATTAGCGAGAATTCGTTATATATCGCGTAATTCGCTTTATATCGCGATTGTTGTTTTTGTTTATTTTAATAAGTATATAAATATCAATAAGGTAACTTAAGTTTCAGTTTGGTCTGAAAGTTGCAATAGTTTGCTTAACACCGTCATAATAAAGCAAGTACTATGAAGTTTGATATTAAAGAAGAAGACATGATCATTAAGCCCTACAACAACGAAGGGCCAATTTATATCCGCGAGCAAAAAGGTTTTTTTCAGCGCATACGCCGTAATTTAGGCTGGTTGTTAATGCTAACTTTTGTTGCAATACCGTGGATCCAATACAACGGACAACAAGCTGTATTGCTTGACGTGGCAACACAAACATTTACTATTTTTGGTTTAACACTCCTTCCTCAAGATTTTATGATTTTAGCGCTGCTGTTTATGGCGGGTGCCTTTGCGTTGTTTTTTGTAACTAACTGGCTTGGTCGGGTTTGGTGTGGGTATACGTGCCCTCAAACAATATGGATGCTCATGTTTTCGTGGGTAGAGCAGCGTATAGAGGGCACGCGAAATCAGCGAATAAAGCTAGATAAATCAGAGTGGACGCTAAGTACTTGGCGTAAAAAAATAACTAAACACAGCGCATGGATTGTTATTTCTATTTTAACTGCCACCTCGTTTATGGCGTATTTTATTCCGGCTAAAAGTTTGTATATGGAAATGCTTACGTTTGAATGGTCAGGTATTACAAGTTTTTGGGTGTTTTTATTCGCTTTTTGTACTTATGGAAATGCAGGGTTTTTACGCGAAAAAATGTGCACTATTGCATGCCCATATTCTCGTTTTCAGGCTGTTATGTTTGATAAAGATACGTTGCTTGTTACTTATGACAGTAAGCGAGGTGAAAGCCGTGGTCCGCGTAAGCGTAAAGCCGATCCAAAGGAGCTTAACCTAGGTGACTGCGTAGACTGTAACTTGTGTGTAGACGTATGCCCTGCAGGTATAGACATTCGAAATGGAATGCAATATGAATGTATAAACTGTGGTTTATGTATTGACGCTTGCGACGATACCATGGATAAATTTGGTTACGAAAAAGGCTTAATTAAATACGCGAGTGAAAAACAAATGGAAGGGGGGAAAACCAATCCATTTAGGTTAAAACTAGTAGGATACGGCGCATTAACGGCTTTGTTAATCATTTCTATGTTTGCATGGATGCTGCAACGTACCCCCATAGAAGCTTCGGTACTACGCGACAGAAATGCGCTCTACAGATTGAACTACGAAGGCCTTGTAGAAAACCCTTACACACTTACTATTATTAATAAAACCCAACAAGCACTGCATTACAGCATCGCTATAGAGGGTTTACCTGGTGCAATACTCTCAAGCCCACGCTCTACACTTGTTCAACCGGGTGTTATGAAAAGCGTACCAGTGACCGTAACAGCCGATGGTTACGATATTGAGCGTAAAGTGAGTAAGCTACAGTTTATTGTAACGGCGCAAGAAGACGCCAGTATTACTATAACCAAAGACAGTCAGTTTTATAAAAACTAAGATTGATAAAGCTTCATAAAAATACAAAAAATGCCCAAATAGATATTCTCCTTGGGCATTTTTTATGTGCGGTTTTTATATGCAGTTTCTATTGCGTATTTGCACCTATATATTTCAGTGCGCTTGTTATAACGGCTACTTGTGCCAAAATACATTCTTCATCGGTGGCAGTTGGGCTATCTGGGTACACTTCAGTGGTTGTTACGAAGGGTGCATCAGTAAAGCCCATACATAAACCTAAATCGCGTGCTGCATAGTTAATCACGCCAAATTGCTCTTGCGGTACGCCTATTAGCTGGTTGTTTTCATCGCTCGGTGCAATATGGGTTACCTTTGCAACGCTTTCAATAATCACTTTTTGAAACTCTGGCTCAGGCTTTTTGGTGTCTGCAACTAAATAAAACCCATCAGGTATGTTCCAGTTAGTATTTGTAGTGCCTTCACGCGCAGCAAGTGCGGGCCTAAATTCACTGTTATCGCTGTCTGTTGTTTCGTGTAAATCAATATGAGCGATTAAGTCAGTACCTAATGATTTTACAAACGCCATAATAGCGGCTGATTCTTGAGCTGGGCTACCCTCGTAAAATGAGCGATTAGGATCAATAGCATCTGGGTTCCAACGGTTTATAGTCTCGTAACCCCAAGGGCTAATGCAGGGGGCAACAATAATATTAAACTGTTCGCAATATTGCATAGCCGATGTTTTAGCAAACCTAAGTGCGCCATGTACGCCACTTGTTTCATAGCCATGTACACCACCGGTGATTAAAACAGTTGGTTTATTAGCATTAAAGTTAGGCGTTTTTAATATATATAATGGGTAAGTACCTGCGGCGTAATTAAGCTCGCCGTATTGCTCTATATCTAAGGTGTTTTTAAGATCATTAATTAGCGTTACGACTTCGTTTTGGTAACTGCGTTTAATGCTTTGGCGTGCTAACCACTGGGCTTTATCGTTGTTATTCCATTTTTTGCCAGGTGTGCCAATCGGGTATGTGCTATTAGTCATAATAAACCTTTATATCAATTATTATTAGCCCTCATAAAAATTAGGAGGGCAATTACAATTGGTAGAATTATTTAATAAAGGCATAGCTTAACGCTGAGTAAATTAGCGTGCAAATTAAAACGTTAAAGTCATATTTTTAATAGCGCGTGTTTGCTGCGCCCTAATATAGCTTTGGTTTGCATATTCACCCGAAATACTACCGAACCGTTCGCGTTTAATATTAATTGTTAAATTACATGCTTTATTTTTATTTACTTGCGAGCTGTTAAACATATCTAAGCTTTGTAAATTTATTTCAAGGCGAGATGAATTAAGCGCAAAAAATGTTGACTGCAAAAGTGTTTCATTATTATTGGTAGTGCAACTACTGCTAAGTTCTACTTGGCTTGTACTGTTAGGATCAGTGCCATCTAATTGAACTGTAAGAGTGCTATTAATACCAAAATTTTGACTGTTACTCGGGGTTAAAATAATAAAATTTAAAGGCAGTTCTGCGCTTGAATTAGCATTTATACCATCGTCTCGTATAAATAATATATCAAACTGCTGATTATCGTCTGTTGCATTTATATAAGCTTGGTAATCAACGTCTAAAAAATCGGTATCTTTTGTAAGTACAATGGCAGTGTTATTAACAACAGCCCTTAATGAGTCGCTATCGCTTAAAACAATATTAGAGCCATTCGCATCTCCCGCATTTAGTTCTGCGTTAACACGCGTGCGGTTGCCGTCAGAAACCAGTTCAAAGCCAGCCCATATACCTTTTGTTTTTACTAAATCAGACTCTGTTTCTGATGTGCAAGCGCATAATGCGAAAATTAAAGCCGTTGTGGTAATGCATTTTTTAAGCATGTTAGCTCCTTTAAGCCACTTAACTAGGCAGTAAGTAATTGTTTAATTAAGAATAGTTTTTACAATTATATGCAATGGCCAGTTTGTATTTGTGCATTGTTACACAACAAGGCGTCTGTAAATGTTTAAATTTGTTAATGGTTGTAAATAAAACATTAAAACCTAAGTTTAAAAACCAATCCACTATTTAAATTGCTTACTAAATAAACACTAACTTAGCGCTAAATGTATTATAAAAGAGTGTGTTACAATCAATTAAAGTATATTTTCATATAGAGTATTATGGCGCAGTATATTGCTACTCCAAGTTGGCTAGGCCGTTTTTTTACCCGTATTAAACACGTAAGTATTGAACAAGAGCACCTTGTTGTGCATTTTAGACGTGCTCCCGCACGAACATTTTTAATTAAAGACTTTTATAATTACTCAATACTTAAAAACCGTTTATTTAGTGCCAAAATTAATTTGTGCGACAGCAGCAATACATCAATTAGCTTTTTAAACAAAGCACAGGCTAATACTTTAAATACTGCCATTAATACGCAGTTTTCGGCTATGCTTGAGCAAAAGGTAAATAACGCCAAAACTTTGCTAAAGCGTTATGCTTTAGATGAGTTTTTACGTGATAGTTCCCTAAATACACTTAATAACGATGTGTTTTCACTTGCTAAACAGTACGCTCAAAGTACAAATACATGGCAACAACACTTATCGCCAAGTAGTCTTAAATTTTTAAATATACTGAGCACCACACCCAATTCCCTTGATGCTATTGCACAGTTGCGCCATAAATATGAAAAAAAACAACTGATACTTAAAAATGATTTTTTTAATCAAGTAGAGTCAAATCCATTAACAACAGAGCAGCGTTTAGCAGTAATACGCGATAACGACAAAAATTTAGTATTAGCGGCAGCAGGCACAGGTAAAACATCTGTGATGGTCGCAAAGTCGCTAGATCTAATAGCGTGTGATATTGCAAAGCCCGAGCAAATTTTGGTACTGGCCTATAATAAAACAGCAGCTAACGAGCTTAAAGAGCGCTTTATTAAACGCGCCACGCATGCAAAATTACATACCAAAGCACCCACTATTTTAACGTTTCATGCGCTTGGGCTTAAACTATTACAAAGCGCTAAAAAACCTGTTGAGTTGTCAAAATTTGCAACAGACCCAGTTCAATTAAATAGTTGGTTAACGGCATGGGTAAGTAAAAAAATACAAACCGAGCCACAATTTTTAAAAGTATTTGTAGATTTACTCCATGAGCCAATTGATATATTTAGCTTTAAAGATAATGCACAGTACGAGCGATACATACGCGATAACGAATACCGCAGCCTTGCGGGTCATAAAGTAAAAAGTTATCAGGAGGTGTTAATTTCAAACTGGCTGCATTTAAACAGCGTGCCGCATAGCTATGAGGTGAATTATCACTTTGACCAAGGCACCGAGCTAAATAGGCAATATAAGCCTGATTTTTATATACCTCACTATGATATTTACTTAGAGCACTTTGGGATTGATAGGCAAGGTAATACACGTGCCGATATAGATAAAAAGCATTATAACGAGCAAATTGCATTTAAGCGTAAACTGCATAAACAAAATGGCACCACGTTACTCGAAACCTTTCATTACAACTGGGTAGAAGGAAAGCTAGAGCACACTCTCGCTAAGCAATTGAAGCAGCATAATGTTGAATTAACGCCTTTAAGTAACGATGAAATATTTCATACATTAAATAACTCAGGGCAGTTACAGCAAGGGATTGATAAGTACATAAAATGCTTACAAGCTATTCGAGTGGAGCAGCTAAGTAATAAGCAAATAGCACAGCGCATTAAACAAAGCGGTATTAAAAACTATCAACAATACGCAAACTTGTTAGTGCAAATTCATGAGGCTTATATAAATGAACTAAGCGCACAAAATGCCATTGATTTTGACGACATGATAATTCAAGCAACAAAGGCGGTGGTAAACGGAGATTTTAATATTGTGTGGAGTCACATTTTAGTTGATGAGTTTCAAGATATATCAAGCGCGCGTATGGCTTTTTTAAATGCCATATTAAAACATGGTAACGGAATACGCTTTACAGCAGTAGGTGACGACTGGCAGGCAATTTACCGGTTTTCGGGTGGTAACTTAGCGCTTACTACGCGCTTTAATGAGCTGGTGGGTAGCCACTCGCTTACAATGCTGCAAAAAACATTTAGATATAACAATAGTATTAGCGATGTAGCAGGGCGCTTTGTAATGCAAAACCCTGAGCAATATAAAAAGCAGATCAGCACACATACAAAAGTAACTACCCCCCAAGTTATTTTGTTAGACGACTTATACCAAGGCACTAAATCGATAGAAATAAAAGTACAACAAGCGATAAGCACTATTCAAAAAAATGATGGATCAGCCAGCATTGCCATACTTAGTCGATACCGATACATGTTAAATAGCGTGCAACAGCATTTAAAAGATAAAAAGCATACAAACTCTCTCCATTTTTGGACATTGCATAGTGCCAAAGGGCTTGAAGCCGATTACTGTATTATTATTGGTTTTGAACAAGGTAAATTAGGGTTTCCGAGCGACAATCAAAATAACTTGCTGGTGGAGTCGTTATTACCAAAGCAAGATGAATTCACTCACTCAGAAGAAAGGCGTTTGCTTTATGTAGGCATTACACGCGCTAAACATAAAGCGTATTTAATTGCTGACCCTTATGCATGCTCCGCATTTATAAAAGAATTAATAAATGATGATTACCCCATTCAAATTGGTTCCGCATTATTTAATAAGCCGCAACCAAAGCAAAGAGAATGTAGTACGTGCAGTGACGGGTTAATAGTGCCCAAAACGGGCCAATATGGTGATTATTATAGTTGTACTAACACGCAAATTTGCGAAACTAAATTGCGAGTCTGTAAAAGCTGTAGTAGCCCATCGGTTGATAAAAACACATACTCACAATGCGTGAATACAGAATGTAAAACGCAGCACCCAATTTGTGAAAAGTGTGGGCGCGAAATGCGCAAACGAAAATCTAAGCACGGTGAATTTTTAGGGTGCAGTGGTTTTGCTATTAAAGAAGACAACTGTAAAAACACACGAAAAATAAGTGCTTAACGGCTAATAAGCAGGTTTACACCTGTCTATTTTATAGAACAATGTAAATAAAAATTACATTCATTTTATTGATTTTAACAAGCTATCAATGTCTAATAGAATAATGAGCTTTAACTGTTGTTTATTATGCATTTTTTCAATAGATTCTTTTTATTAAACGACCACTATTCAGCCCCTGGTCAGGTTGCTAATTGGCGAATAAGTGCACTGCGCATTATTCTATCATTAGTAATGGTGTTATGTTTATCTGTGGCGTGTCACACGTACACAAGCGCTATTGAATTTAACTTAATTCATATTGTTGTATTAACAAGCAGCTTTCTTGCTACTGCATGCGGTTTACTTATAGCAAGTAAGCGTTTTTATCACTTTAGCGCTCATGCACTTTTAATCGCTATTGTGGCCGCTAGCGTGTCAATGAACTTATTTTTAACAGACTTAGAGCTTGCAAAAGTGGGCTCTATGTATATGTATTCTTGTCCGATAATTGCACTTATGCTGCTTGGTTATAGAACAGCCTTAGCTTATGGCATATTAAATATTGTGCCGTTTTATATGATCATAAATAGCGTTGATGTATCGGGTTTGACTGGCATAGCGCAACAACTTCCCGACGCGGACTTATACATTACAGGGCTTATATTTTTATTTTTTAACATATGTATTCCCCTTGCTGTAGCACGCACAATTGTGGCTGCTAAGCGTTTAAACAAAACAATGATAAGCGCTAATACACACCTTAAAGACAAAAATGAGCTTTATCGAAGCTTATTCACCGAATCAAATAAAGCCAAAATTATTGTTGACGAAAACCTTGTCATTACTGATTTTAATCAACATGCTATTGATATGTTTGGTATAAAAAAAGAATTAAAAGAAGAATGCGTTAACCTCTCTCATTTATTTCCTACTTTAGCTTTTGACGATCCAAATGCGCAAAATAAAATTGTGAAGTACAAAAAAAGCTATTTTAAAGCCAGTTATCAGCAAATAACAATGAGCACAAACTACCGTGTATACGACTTTTACGATTGCACGCAAGAACAGCTCATTAAGCAAAGCTTGTCGATGATGGAGCTAGAAAACAAACGATTACGCTTTAGAGACTCGCGAACAAGGCTACCTAATAGAGAATGGTTTGAACTGCAATGCGATAGGCTAACAAGTAAGTACCAAAAAGGTTTTTATATTGTTGTTGCGCAAAGTGCAAATAGTGAATACTTAAATTTAAAGCTCACTAAAGCCGACTCTCAAGCCTTACTGATTAACGCATACAAGCGTTTAAAAGCGATGCCAGATGAGCCGCTGTTGTGTGCTCATATAGGAGTCGGAAAGCTCGCTTTTATAATTGTGGCAAACTCGCAAAACGAGCTTGAAGATAAGCTATTAATACAAATAAAAAATACATTAGATAAAAAATATAATGTGTTTGGTACTAAGTGTCAGCAATCATTTTTATTTGGTTTTGCAAAGTATCCTGATCATGGAAAAAACAGCGCAACAGTACTTAGCAATGCATGCGAAGCACTTAAACTAGCAAATTGTAATATGGCCCTTAGTGGTTATAACGAAAAACAATCACAAGCTTTTATCGAAAAATACGAAATTTCAATGTTATTAGATGAAGCGCTTCAGCAGGGCGATTTGTCGGTGCACTATCAACCTAAAGTAGATGCAACGGGTCAATGTATAGGGCTTGAAGCCTTAGCGCGTTGGAACAGTCCAATACTGGGTAATGTGTCGCCAGTGGTATTTATTCCTATTGCCGAAGAATACAGAATGGTTAGTCGGCTAACCGACCTGATTATTCAAAAGGTGTGCGCTCAAATTGCCGATTGGACTAAAGCGGGTTTACCGAGTGTGCCGGTGGCAATAAATATATCTCTAATTGATTTTAGCCAAACCGATTTTATGTCAAAACTAGTTAAATACCTTGCCGACTTTAACGTAAAGCCGCCTCAAATAGAGTTAGAACTGACTGAAACTTCCCTTGAGGCTAACCAAGCCCATTCGTTAAAGCTTATGCAAACACTGCAATCGTGGGGTTTTACTATTTCGGTCGATGATTTTGGGGTGGGATATTCTAATATTGCACGCCTTGCCGACTACCCAATTAACAAACTCAAGTTAGATCGCTCATTAATAAGCCAAGTAACGAGCTCAAAGCGTCAAAAAAGTTTAGTTAAGGCAGTACATGCTATGTGTAAAGAGCTTGATATTAAGTGTGTAGCTGAGGGGGTAGAAACCCAAGAACAAGTAGCAATAATGGCGCAAATGGGGTGTAAAGAATTTCAGGGCTATTACTTTGCTAAACCAATGCCAGCCGAAAGATTTGCAGAACATGTTAGCCGCCATGGCTTAGTGTTTAACCCTGAAGAAGTGACAGCTCAACTTTAAATGTATTTAGTGGCCACTATATAGAACATGCTCACCTAAGAGCTATGCATGCTCTATAAAGCTAGCTTGGTTTTATTACCTAATTACAGAGTTGTTGGGCGTTTATAGTTATTTTGCACTGTTGCACAGCTCCCGATTTCCAATGCTGTATGTCTGATTGCGCAGTACAGCCTGCATCTTCAATTAAAGCAGTGTCAGCATCACATAAAAGTAATACGGCGTTATCATCTTGTACATCCACAATAAACGTGTACTCGTTAAAGGGCGTAAGTTTGCTTAAATCGTTATTAACGGCAGCTTTTAATAACTCATCAGTGGATGAATAGGGTGTTTCACTAAACTTTAAAGTGCCGTCTACAGCGGTAGCAATATCTTTTAATTGCGAGGCTAAATCGGCCATTATTTCTGGATTGTTATTTTTTGAAGTGTAACAACCGCTAAGTAATACAATTAAGCTTATGCAGAGTAAGTGTTTCATGCTATTTGCTCCATACCGTCATTGTGTTGTGCTCATCGTAGCCTGTGTCTAGGTTCCAGTTTTTAATTTCACTGTAATCAGTATCTAAAAATACGGCATTGGCAATAATGGTTATATAGTGCTGAATGTTACTAACGGCAAAGTCAAAAATATCGTTGTAATGCATTGGCTCGTGCGGTGTTTTTAGCTGTTCAATAAAAGTGGAGTCTACTTCGTTTGGGCGAGGATAAAACAAACCTAAATCAGCAGCAACATGGCGTGCACAGGCAAATAACCGATAGCTTTCTTCAGCATTATTTACTATAAGCTGAAAACCGTTATGCCATGAATTAAAGCTAGGCGCATGTTGTGCGGCGTAGCTTGGGTGAACTGTTAATAAAGCATGTTGCCAAATTTGTGCAATATCGGTATCAAAATTATCGTCCTCATTAGTACAAGACCCAATATTTTGTTGTACGCGATCAGCGTAGCCTAACTCACCTAAATTTAAACGTTGCCAAATAAACGCGTCTTGATTCATTTCACAGGTACGGTGCGCGGTTTGGTTTTGCTCATAGGGGCCAACTTTTAATTCAACAACCGGATGCACCGTTATATCTGCAGCAACATGGGCCATATAACCGCATAACCAAGCAAAGCACTTTTCAAATGCTTCATCTTCAAGTGTTTTACAGTATTCAATCATGGCTTTAAGTAAATCACCCGTGCGCTCGTAATGCATTAGATCGGCCCATGCATTTTGGCTAGGCTGCGCTACAGCTAAATAAGGGTAATCGGGGGCTACACAACCTAGTTCAAGGTATGCTTGGCGTTTACTTAAAATAAGTTTTGCCTTTTTAGGCATATCCATTTTAGCGAGTGACTTGGTTTGCGTTGCAATATTAACCGCAGTAATGTGCGCAAAAGCACCTGGCATTGTCATATCCTTATGATTTATAAATAGGGGTACAGATTAACATTGAGGCAGCGTTAAATAAAGTTAACTAAATGCAAGTATAGGGTGGCTAAGGCTATTAAATTAATTGTTCAACTAATTGGCCATTTTCGTATAATTTAGCATATTGACGTTTATGTTCTTCAAATAGATAAGCTCTTAGTTGCTCTTGTCCGCTATGAATTTGAGTTATTTTTGCTGCAATCCCTAGGCTACTTTGCCTAACGGGTTCTACATCCATTGATATGCTTTCTTTGTTGGGTAAGGTAAAGCTCATGTGCTGTAATTTTTTTAAGCTCTCTCCACTTTTTAATGGTTTTAAAAATATTCCAGTACTGGAAATCGATTCAATATTAAAACCTTGGCTTTTAATATTTAGCTCACTCCAGCGCCAACTACGTTGAGTGCCCTTTGTATCAATTACTTCTGGTGCGCTCAAAGTGGGGTTAATTACACCTAACTCATCAATTTTTAATTGCAGGGGAAACCAAAGTTGGTAATTAGCAACTTCAGCAAGCAAAGTTAGATTAGCGTGGGTAAAAAGGTGAGCAATACTCGCGGGTATAGAGCTTTTCATTGTAAGCATATGATCGCGAGGGGAACGTTGTTTTGTATTTGGTTTGAATAACTCAGCTAAAAAATTTACCTCTTCATTAGAAAAGTCCATATTTCACCCTGGTTACATAAAACAATGCACCACCGTAATTTAAACAATGGGTTTGATCAATAAATGCTCGGTTTAAATTTGTTTAGTCAATATTTACGAGAGTATTTGGCAAGCTAAACAATTTATTTAAATGATGTGTTTAACGTTATTATTTTTTCAGTGGTTAGCATTATTTAACATTTATAAAAATATATTTAGGCTCAAGTGGCTAGCTGTTAAACTGCAACACATTAGTTTTATAATTTATATTAGGGGCTGTTGATCTTTGTAGTACATATATTAATCAGCCCACATTGGTAGCCACATCATAGTGAATGCTAAAGCGA
>NZ_JADYXE010000051.1:0-32106 GCF_015864465.1 Pseudoalteromonas sp. SWN29 | reverse complement strand
AGGGCAATGCGAGAACGAGTGAAACGTTATATTCTTCCAGAAAAAAGAAAACGGCCCAAAAGTAGGACCGTTCGAATATCAAAAACTCGGTACACCATTAAGTCAAAGCATGCTTAACTGAATGGTGTTAGCTAATTTAGCGGGCTTTTTTTTGTAAATGCATACCACATACACTCAATATCAACCTGCATAATTTCTTCCAAATAAACCAATCAAAACCCTTACTTTTGACAATTTAAAATTACAAACGCAACGAAAATGAAATTTTAATGCAAATAAACGATTTTAAGGTTGACGTGACGCCTAAAAACCCTTAAAAATAAACCTATACAGAACTTTTAATTTAAAAGCAGTGTTTTGCTAAGTAGAGTAAAAACTATGAACACACACATTAATCTTTTAGTCGTACTCGAACTGGTCTTAGTTATAAGCCCAGCGGGGATGTATTAAAAGGTGATACTGCTTTTTAAAAACCCTCGCACTACGCGGGGGTTTTTTTATGCATAAAAAAGCGCACAGAGGAATGAGGATGAGCAAACAAGAATATAATGGTTCTGAACTAGTAGTTCAGGCATTAAAAGAGTTAAAGGTAAAATACATATTTGGCTACCCCGGTGGATCGGTTTTAGATTTATATGATGCACTTTTTCAGCAAGATGATATTGAGCATATATTAGTACGCCATGAACAAGCAGCTACGCATATGGCTGATGGTTATGCCCGTGCTACAGGCGAAGTTGGTGTTGTACTTGCAACCTCAGGCCCAGGCGCTACAAACTGCATAACAGGCATTGCAACTGCTTATATGGATTCAATCCCTATGGTTGTTCTAGCCGGCCAAGTTCCTACTAGTTTAATAGGCGATGATGCATTTCAAGAAACCGATATTGTAGGTTGCTCGCGCCCTGTAGTTAAACATAGCTTTAACTGTAGAAGCGCTAAAGAAATTCCTACCATCTTAGCTAAAGCTTTTTATATTGCCAGTACAGGTCGCCCAGGCCCTGTTGTGGTTGAGCTTCCTAAGGATATGCTTAACCCTGCAATTAAGTTTGCATACGATTTCCCTAAAACAACAGAACTAAGAACATACAGCCCTAATACTAAAGGGCACTCAAAACAAATCCGTAAAGCGGTAACAACTATTCTAGAGGCCAAAAAACTGGTTATTTACTCTGGCGGCGGTATTGTTATTTCAAATACATCAGAGCAATTAACGCATTTAGTTGAATCGTTAAATGCACCCATTACCAATACACTAATGGGCCTTGGCGGTATATCTGGCGTACATCCAAACTTTGTAGGTATGCTAGGCATGCACGGCACGCTTGAGGCTAACAAAGCAATGGCAAACGCCGATGTGATTTTAGCGCTTGGTGCACGCTTTGATGACCGTGTTACCAATAACGTTAAAAAGTTTTGTCCGAATGCCACCATTGTTCATGTTGATGTCGATCCAACTTCTATTTCTAAAACAATTAAAGCGCACATACCGGTTGTTGGTTGCTTAGCTACAGTACTAGAACAACTACAAGCCGGCATTGATAAAAGCCCTATTAAAATTGATCGCAGCGCACAAGAAGATTGGTGGCGTCAAATTATCAGTTGGCGTGAACAAAAATGCTTAAGCTACAACACGACTGATGGCGAAAAAATTAAACCACAAGCTGTAATTGAAGCGGTTTACAAAGCAACAAATGGTGATGCTTATATCAGCTCAGATGTTGGTCAGCACCAAATGTTTGCAGCGCAGTATTATCCATTTAAGCATCCTCGCCAATGGATTAACTCAGGCGGGCTAGGCACTATGGGCTTTGGTTTACCTGCAGCTATGGGCGTAAAACTTGCTTTTCCTGATAAAGAGTCTGTATGTATTACAGGTGATGGCTCTATTCAAATGAATATTCAAGAGTTATCTACCTGTTTGCAGTACAACTTAGCGGTAAAAGTTGTATCCCTAAATAACCGTTCTTTAGGTATGGTACGCCAATGGCAAGATATGGTTTATGGCGGACGTCATTCATCATCTTACATGGACTCACTACCTGATTTTGTTAAGCTAGTTGAAAGCTACGGGCATGTAGGCATACAAGTAAATACATTAGATGAATTACAACCGGCTATAGATAAAGCAATGAGCATTACCGATCGTTTGGTATTTTTAGATATAAACGTTGATGAAAAAGAGCATGTATACCCAATGCAAATTAAGTTAGGCGGCATTGATGAGATGTGGTTACGTAAAGGAGTAAAAGCATAATGCGTCGTATTTTATCTATTCTATTAGAAAACGAACCGGGTGCCCTATCGCGTATTGTCGGGCTTTTTTCACAGCGCGCATACAACATCGACAGTCTAACTGTAGGCACAACAGACGATCAGTCATTGTCGCGTATTACTATTACCACTATGGGTGATGACAGAGTCGTTGAGCAAATTACTAAACAAGTTAATAAACTTGTAGATGTGCTTAAAATTATCGATTTAACGGAAATGAGTCATATTGAGCGAGAGTTATTACTTGTTAAGGTATTTGCCCAAGATGAGACGACTCGTGCAGCGGTTACCCGCGTAGTTGATGTATTTCAAGGCGCTATTTTAGATATGGGCCGACAAAGCTACAGCCTGCAATTAGTTAGCAGTACAGACAAAATAGAATCGTTTTTAGACACTCTTCGTCACGAAACCGATATTATAGAAGTTGTTCGCTCAGGTGCTGTTGGCATTGGCCGAGGTGATAAAGCGCTAAAAGCATAACATTCATCGATTAAAGCCGTTATATAGCGGCTTTTTAAACATAAAAAAAAAGAGCTAAATAGCTCTTTTTTAAATTTAATTCGTTAAACCAATTAAAGGTTTACTTGGTCTTTAAGACCTTTACCTGCTTTAAAGCTTGGGATAGTTGCCGCTGCGATTTGGATCTCAGCACCCGTTTGTGGGTTACGGCCAGTGCGAGCTGCACGTTCTTTTACTGAGAAAGTACCAAAACCAACTAAAGCTACTGAATCACCTTCTTTTAAAGAAGAAGTTACAGCACCTGTAAACGCGTCAAGAGCACGAGTAGCAGCGGCTTTAGAGATTTCTGCATCAGTAGCAATTTTTTCAACTAATTGAGCTTTATTCATTGTTAGATTCCTATTCGTTATTATTTTGCCTTCGCAAAACCTATCTTTATGCATTTTTAAAGAGTTAGCAACAGCAAATTGCATTTTTTGCTTAAATTCTTAAAAAATGAGTAAAATTTAAATAATTCTCTGTAAAATACAGCGTGTTGGGTTAACGAAGACTTAATTTGAGTACAATTTTGGCGCAAGTTAAGCAACTGGGTAAATAAGCTATATTTTTTCGATAACTAAGGTCACTTCCCCGACCTCGACACCAAACTTAACAATAGATGTACGGTTTATCAAGCGCGATTGTGTAACCAGGTACATCCAATCGTCAAAATTGACTTCTAAAGTGCTGCCATCGTATGGAAGCGCTACATCGTAATTCCAATGAAATACGCTACCATCGCTTTTGCCTTTTGCCGTACCTATAACATCGGCCGCAGTACCCGTTAAACTATTGTCGTTATTTAGCGTTATTTTCCAAATACGCTTTTGAGTTTCGCCATCGTCGTAAACAAAGTCTTCTTCAATAACGCCCTCATTACCATCCCAAGTTGCATTCATGTCTACAACAAGCTTACGGGTTAATTCGCCTTTAAAGTCTTGTACAACACCGTAGGCTTTCAAATTTCCACTAAAAAATGTTTTAAAGTCAAAATTTGGTGATGTATTTTTATAATGTTCAACATTTGGTGCCGAACAGCTAATTAACAGCACAGCAGATAAGCATATAACCACCGTTTTAAACATGTTTAATACATTCATATTAATTCCCTAATAGTTGCTTTCGTAGTTTTGGCTCAGAGGTTTTTTCATCAAGCCAAATGGCTAAAAAATCACTCGAAAATTGAAGTTCATTAACTTCACCAATTTTTTCATCATTATGATAAAAAGTGCTCATACCCTGATCATTTGTGATTAACGTTAGCGAATCACCTTGTTTAATATCAGGCCAAATCGACATTAATTTACTGTCATACTTGTCAGCTAACCCTGTTTTTCCAATATATTCCCACTGCTCATTAGTTGCTTTCACTATTTCTCTAGCATCAAAGTCTCGTAAGTAGGTGAGCTTAAATTTAACAGGATGTGTTCCTTCACTGTAATTACCGGAAGGGGTAAATAGCACAGCGTCATACACATCCCAAAATAAATACTCCATTCGCGCCTCACCCACTTTACTAAATTGTGTGTTGGCTAAAACAATTGAAGTTGTAAGCAAATAAAAAGTAACTGCCTTTAGTAAAAATTTCAAAATGAGCTCCCTTTGAATAACTGGGTAATGTTACGAAGTGAAAATTATTGCCGATCAACGGTTAATAAATAACTTTATTTTTTGGTTTATAAAAAGGATAGCGGTAAACACTGCAGACCAAAGTACGCCGTAAACAAGCCAAAATTGCCATAAAGGTAATCCTAGGCTTATAACTTCAAAACGACCACCGGCCCAATAACTTGCAGGCGCAAAAGCAATGCACACTAAAAAGGCTTGCCAAAGTTTTAATCTGCTTAAAAAGACCATAGAGGTATTTAAAGAAAGTAATAATGCAGCCCATAAAAAAACAAGCCATAGGGGGAAGGGATATACTTTAAATTCTAACAAGCCTAACTTTACCGCTATAAATTCTAACAACAGGGCTAAAGGTAGCGCTTTGACTAGCAGTAAGGTGTCTTGCTTTTTTTGCTTTGACAGCAAAAACATTAAAATAATAATTAATCCGCTAAAAATTAGCGAATCAGCTTCAAGCAGCAGTGATAAAAACCACACTGCTTGAAACAAAACAAAATTAGTAATTGAGCGCAATATCATCGTTATCGCTAATAAAACGTGGTTTACGTGCCATTAAATGCACAGTACTGGTCGCTCTTGCTCTGAACGCACCTTCACAATAAGCAAAGTAAAATAACCATAAACGGTAAAAGCGTTCATCAAATTTAGAGCGGTCCAAATCAGGCCAGCTTTTTATAAAACGAGTTCGCCAATCTGCTAATGTTCGAGCGTAGTGAGCGCCAATATCATTAACGGTATGAATAACCATATCGGTGCTGTTTTTAATTTGCTCACTCATTTCGTTAAGTGACGGCAAGCACCCACCCGGAAAAATATACTGTTGAATAAAGTCAGAGTTTTTAAGGTAATGCTTATAACGCTGATCGCCAATAGTAATTGCTTGAATAAGCATGGCGCCATCGTCTTTTAGGAGCTCACCACACTGAGTGAAAAAGCTCGGCAAATAATCATGACCCACTGCTTCTATCATTTCAATGGAAACAAGCTTGTCGTATTTACCTTTTAGTAGCCTGTAGTCGAGCTTGAGTAATGTTATTTTACTTTCAAGACCAAGTTCAACAATCTTGTTAGCTACATAATCATGTTGCTCATCAGATATGGTTGTTGTTGATACATGGCAATCGTAATGTGTGGCTGCATATATAGCAAATGCCCCCCACCCTGTACCAATTTCAATTACTGAATCATTTTTTTGAAGCTCAACTTGCTCACAAATGCGTTTAAGCTTGTATTGCTGAGCCTCTTCAAGTGTGGCTTCTTTTGTAGGATATACAGCACTTGAATAAAGCATTTCTTTACTTAAAAATGATTCATACAAATCGTTACCTAAGTCGTAATGAGCAACAATATTTTTCTTAGATCCCGATTCAGAATTTTTATTTTTTATGTGATTAAATCGGTGGGCTATATTGCTGAAAAATGCGAATTTCTTTTCGAACTCATCGAGTTGTTTTTCATTTATAGCAAAGATTTCTATAAATGACGTTAAATTGTCGCAAGACCAATGCCCTAATATGTAGGATTCACCAGCGCCAACACTACCTGATAACGCAAATGCCTTGTACATTGCTTTATCGTTAACTGTTACTGTTGCTTTTAGTGCTGACGATGCATCACCAAAAACTGTACGTTCATTTGCGTCAATTAAAACAACTTGACCTGTTTCAATTGACGAAAAGGCTTTAGTCACTAATTTTTTATATATATTAGTTAACCAACTAGTGCTTTGTTCGCAATTTAAGCTCGACACTTTATCCATTAAAATACCTATTAATTATCCTGACTACCTATGTGCTTTATGGCTTACCTGAGTGACCTAAAAAAGGCACTCGCTTTATAAACAACTTTAATGCTTGATAATAAATACCTTTGAAAATAGACCATGTCATGGCCGGAAAACGTTTAAACAACTTACTTAGTTCTTCGTTAGTGAGTTCTTTACGTTTTAAGCGAAGTGTTGCATCAAATAATAACTCTTCATTTCGCTTATTTTCAATGTGTATCAATGTTTTATCAGGCGATTGTTTAACATGCCAATGATAGTTCATATCTAGATTCATAAAAGGTGATACGGAAAAAACCTTCTTAAAGTTCACTTTTTTTTCTAAAGGGACTAAATAATAATGACGTTCGTTCCATGGTGTATTACTAACCTCAGCAATCATGTACTTAAAATGGGTGTCGTTATAACCAAAAAAGTAAAAATTAACAGGGCTAAAATACACACCAAAACAACGAAGTTGCCCGAGCATATAAACATGAGTAAACGTCTCATCTACACCTAATGCAGCAAGTTGTTCATGTGCGCGTTCAATAATGGGATATTGGTTAGGGGCTGATATATTTTTAAGATAATCTGCTTCATTAAACTTTAAGGCTTTTAAGCCTGATGTACCTAACTGTTTATGTACACCATTTATTTGCTGAGGATTATTTAAATCTACCCACATCATATATAACGGGTAACTAAAACGATGTTCTTTAACAGCAAAACGGCGATGTTTTACATCGCCCAAATACACTGCACTAGTCAAATTCGACCCCAAGTTGATTAGCTACATCTACACCACTGTGTACGCCATCTTCATGGAAACCATTGTACCAATAAGCACCACAAAAATAACTATTATTGTGCCCGTCAATACTGTGTTTAAGCTTTTGAGCGGCAATAGACTCTTGGTTAAATACAGGGTGGTGATAAGTAAACTCGCGCAAAATTTTACTTGGGTTTATGCCTTCAAGGTGATTAAGCGTTACACAAAACTGTGTATCCGATTGTATACCTTGCAAAATATTCATTTGGTAAGTAACAACAGCTGCTTTATCTGTGTTGTTATTAAGTAGGTAATTCCAACTTGCCCATGCCGCTTTTCTATCAGGTAAAAGGTTTGTATCGGTGTGCAGCACAACTGAGTTCTCAGTGTAAGCTATTGCACCCAATACTGACTTTTCTTGCTCAGTCGCATCACCAAGTAGTGCAAGCGCCTGATCTGAATGACAAGCAAATATTACTTTATCAAACTTACTTAATTCACCATTGGCAAACTCTATTGTTACCTCATCATTTTGACGCGTAACAGATTTAATATCTGTATTAAGTTTAATTTTATCAGCAAAGCCTCTGATCAGTGGCTTAATATACTGACGAGAGCCACCTGGTACTACATACCACTGTGGTCTGTTTGTTACATCTAAAAGGCCATGATTAAAGAAGAACTTAACAAAAAATTCAACGCCTACATTTTCCATTTCTTTAATACTGGTAGACCAAATAGCCGCGCCCATCGGAAGGATATAATGGTATTTAAAAAAGTCATTAAAGTGATTGTCACTAAGCAGTTGCCCTAATGATTGATCAGATTGGTAATCATCTTTTTCGTGCAAAGCTTTACATAACTTATTAAACCTAACAATGTCGTACAATAAACGCCAAAACTTTGGTCTAAAAATATTACGACGCTGTGCAAATAAACTTGTAAACGTATGGCCGTTATATTCAAAACCAGTAGCTTCGTTATGAACACTAAAGCTCATTTGCGTTGTTTGTTTATCTACACCAATACGCGATAGTAACTTTTCAAAGTATGGGTAAGTTCTGTCATTAAACACAATAAAACCGGTGTCTATTGCGTATTTTATGCCACACACGTCAACATCAACAGTTGCTGTATGACCACCAATATAATCATTTTTTTCAAATACGGTTACATCATAATGTTTGTGAAGCAAATGCCCACATGTTAAACCAGATACACCAGTTCCTATTATTGCTATTTTTTTCAACGGGCTAATCCTTTTGCGATTTTAAGCCAAATCGGGAGCGGCAAAATGCGCAGTGCTTTTAATATAAGTGTAAAACGATACGGAAAGTGAACGTCTTTACGGCGTTTATGTATTCCTTTAATCATGTAGTCAGCCGCTTTTTGTGCGGTAACTGCCATCGGCATTGGAAAATCATTTTTATTAGTAAGCGGAGTTTTCACAAAACCAGGATGAACTAAAGTCACATCAACATCATTTAAATCAACTGCAAGACTTTTGGCTAAATAGCTAACACCCGCTTTTGATGCTCCGTAAGCTTCTGAGCGAGGTAGCGCAAGGTAAGTAACACTTGAGCTGACCAAAACAAGCTGACCACCTGAATTTATTTTAGGAAGTAGCGCCTCAAGGCAATACCCCATAGAGAGTAAATTTACGTTTATTACACGTTCAAACAATGCACTATCAAAATTTCGCGCGTCATCTATATATTCACAGTTACCCGCGTTTAAAATAACACGGTCAAAATGAGGAAAGCCAATAGTAGACTCTTTAATGTCTTGTAGATTAGTTGCATCAAATTTGCATGCTTGAATATTGTCGTATTTAGCAAGCTCAGCGAGCTTTTCACTATTACGACCACAGGCAATAACCGTATCTCCCAACTGCGCATATTTAATTGCTAGCTGCTCACCAATACCTGAAGTAGCTCCCGTTATAAGTGTGATCATAATTAACCTGCCCTTTTATCAATTAGCTTTATAACACTACCAAGTAAAGGAATATGCTTATATAACAACTCGCCTACATTAAAGTAATCTCGGTGTTTGATAATTTTGCCATTTTCAAAAATAAGCTTACTATGACCTTCCACTGATATGGTTTTACCTGATGAAAGTTTTGGATGTGCGTAGTGCATAGTCCAATAGATGAAAGCGTTATTGCCGCTATTAAACGAATCACTAATATCAAACTGGCAATGTTTAACGTTACTGTACAAGTTAGCAAAGTATCTGCGTAATTCCACAATGCCATTAATTTCATGCATTGGGTCTATAAACTGTATGTTGTCACAGTAAATATCACTTAATAAATCAAGATTTGTACTATCAAGCTGTTGGTATATTTCAACAAATTTATCTACTGGTAACTGGTTATCCATATCACACCTTAAATGCAGCAAGTGCACGTTCTCGTGCCGCTTTATGATCAACTATTGCTGGCCAGTAACATTCCTTATCTTTACCTATTGCGGCTAAATAAGTGTGTGGAAAATGAATGTGTTTATCTGGCACGTTTTCAAGCTCTGGCAAATACTTACGGATAAACTTGCCAGTTGGATCAAAGCGCTCGCTTTGCCTGATAGGATTAAACACTCTAAAATAAGGCTGAGCATCACACCCCGTACTAGCTGCCCACTGCCAACCACCGTTATTTGAAGCTAAATCGCCATCAATTAAGTGCTGCATAAAAAAGCGTTCGCCTTCACGCCAATCTATCAATAAATGCTTGGTTAAAAAGCTCGCAACAACCATGCGCAAACGGTTATGCATCCAACCGGTTTGCTTTAGTTGTAGCATTGCAGCATCCACTAACGGGTAACCTGTACGCCCTTCGCACCATGCTTTAAATTCACTTTCGTTTTTACGCCACACTACCGCGTTATACTTTTCGTTAAAGTTATCGCCGCGCGAAAGCTTAGGAAACTCAGCAATTAAGTGTCTGTAAAACTCACGCCATATCAGCTCGTTAATCCACGTAAAGGTTTTACTTTTCGACGTAGTTAAAATATCTGGATAGCGCTGTTGAATATTAATAAGTAGCTGCTTAGTACCTACAATACCTAGTGCTAAATAAGGGCTTAAACCCGATGTACCCTTTATGCTAGGAATATCACGCTGATCGTCGTAGCTTGTTAGCTTATCGCATATAAAGTTATCGACCACGGTTGCTAGTGTTTCATCGTCAACCGGCCACTTATCAGAGCTTCCATCACTTTTTAGTAAGTCACTTTCATCAAACTTTATTGGCTCAGAGCTGAGAGGCCATTGCGGCAAACTAAAGTGTGTATCTTGGTACTGCTTTAACCATGCTCGCTTAAATGGAGTAAACACTTTATACATTTCATTACTTTGATTTTTAACCGTTCCAACCGGTGCAATCAAATCACCTTCGTACAAAGTAAAAGTAATAGAAAGCTCATCGCATTTATGCAAAATTGCTTTATCGCGGTTTACTTCATTAAGCTCATATTCTGTATTAGCAATTACGTGTTTTACATTATTTGATTTACAAAAATCAATAAGCTCACGCGTACAATCACAAAAGCTTGGCGCTTCAATAACATGTAAAGTAATGCCGTAATCAGCAAGCTGAGATTGAATATAAGTAACTCGGCGCTTGAGTAAGTCAATCTGAATAGGCGCAGTTTGGTGTTGTTGCCACTGTTTTTCAGACACAAAAAAAATGGCGTGTTTAGCGCCATTATTTAGCGCTTGAATTAACGCTTCGTTAGAAAAAAGGCGCAAATCGCGCCTGAACCAAAATAATGTATCCATTAAATACCAAATCGTAGTTTTAAATCGTGAGGGTAAGGGTTAAAAAACACTTGTTTTTCAAGGTACTCATTTGGGTGAACCTTCAAATGATGTTTTAGCAAAGTAAGTGGCACATACAATGGCACTAACCCTTCGCGATATTCATCTATTGCATCACGAAGTTCTTGTTTTTCAACCTTCGATAAAAATGTTTTAAAGTAACCCTGTAAATGCATTAGCGTGTTGCAATTATTTCTTCGAGAAGCTGGCTTTTTAAGACCCGTCATCAAACCTAAAATATATTCATCAGCAACTGCGCTTATATCATCGCCTACATATGTTCCTAGTAGGTTACCTAAGTCGCGATAAGCTTGGTAATTATGAGCCATTAACAAGTACTTATACTGAGAATGAAATTGAGTAAGCTTGTGAACCGACAGCGGCTCTTGTACTAGCTTTTGCCAATTTTTAAAAACGTAAATTCTCATCACAAAGTTTTCACGTAAGTGCATGTCGTTTAAACGTCCATTTTCTTCACATGGCAACAATGGGTTATGCTTCATTATTTGCTCAGCAAAAAAACCAACACCTTCTGAGGTATTGCCTGTACCAGCTTCGTTGTATATTTTAATGCGCTCCATGCCACAGCTCGGGCTTTTAGCACAAAATACGAATCCGCTTAGTTCTTTAGCTTGTTCAGTTGCAATTTTTTTACCATATTCGGTAAGTTGTTGCCCTACTTCGCCGCTACCATCTGGGCGACATACTTTAATAGTATCGCCTACTTTAACTTGACGAATAGTTGGACGAGGTATCGGTAAACCTACTGCTACCTCCGGACAAAAACGTGTGTACTCAACGTGTTTGCCTAATTCATCCATACAAAAATTTGACTTTTTATGTCCTGTGTCAAATCTAACTTTTTCGCCTGCTAAGCAGGCGCTTATACCTATTTTTATTATATCTGTATGCATATATTCTCTTAGTAAATCAAATTACCGATTGGATTTAGTAACTTGCTGAAGCCCTTATTAAAATGTAGCGCACTACTGACAACTGTAAAGCATAAACATCCATCTTTCGTTAAAGGTGTATGTTGATGACTACCATCTTGCCAAATAAAGTCGCCTGGTACGTAATTACCATCTTCATCACTAAACTCACCGTCTAGTAGTAAAGTAACTTCAAATCCGGTGTGTGTATGCTCAGGAATTTCACCACCCGCATCAATATGCAATAAGCTTGAACGCAGCGCGCCATCATCTAATGCAACACGAGAACGCGCTAACTTACCAACTTGTGTAAATTTGCTATGAGAAATACGTGTTAAAGCACGCGGCAGCTGGTAATTGTGTTCGTTAATACTTACAGACACAGGCTCAACTTCATAAACCTCATCGATAGAATCATCAGACATGATCATATCAAGTACGTTTAATTCAAATTCTTCAAGTAATTCAGATTGCTCAGTTTGAGGTTTCTCAAATTTGGCTGGCTCTTCACTAAATAATGCGTCCGCATTACTTGCTTCAATTTTGGCTACTTTAGCTTGGCACACAGGGCACATATCTACATGTATAGATACGGCTAAACTTAGTGATGTAGCAAGTGATGCATCGCAATACTGTGTCAGTAAAGTTTCACTCGGGTGATGTTTAATCATGCTGATCTCCCATTTCATTACGTAATTTTTGCAAGGCCAAACGTAATCGTGATTTTACCGTGCCTACTGGAATATTAAGTTGATGCGCAAGTTGCTCTTGCGACATGTCTTGAAAATAAACGCCTCTTACCACTTCGCGTTGAGCAATAGGTAATTTATCGAGGTAGCGTTTAATTTGCTTATCTTCTAAATGATCACTGTATTCGTGATGTGTATCTTGTGAGTCGTTTAATAACGGCCAAATGTCTTCGCTTATGTTTTCTTCTTTATTACTTTTCATTTTACGAAGCATATCGAATGAAGCGTTACGCATAACGGTATAAACCCACGTAGTCGCCGCACCTTTTTCACTGTGATACAAATGTGCTTTACGCCAAACTGATGTTAACGTCTCTTGCACAAGCTCCATAGCTTGCGCTTCAACACCAAACTGCTTAATTCCAAAGCGTTTAATTTTTGGCGCAAAGTATTCAAATAAATAGGAAAATGCTTTTTTATCGCGTGATTGCGCAACATCTATAAGCGCTTGCATGAGCTCTTTACTCGGCGTTTCTGGCATGGCAGTATACTTACCTGTATTAGGTTCACAACGTGGTGACTGTTGTTGACTTACCATAATAATTTATCCCGTTATTGCTTTTGTATTAAGTAATACGGGCAATAATTAATTTAGGATCATAAAATTTAGGCAAATTCGTTATTAATCACAGTATGGAGGAAACTCAGCAAGTTATCAAAGTTCGTTTCAAACGCAAGTTGCTGTTTTTTCTCAATAGATATAGGTAGGAGCTCAAGCCAACGTGCTGCAATCCAAGGCAACTTGTCAAAATGAGTTTTTTTGTACAATAAATTAAGCTCTGAATTACCTGCAAATACGTTTTTAAGCGCGTCGTGTAATAGGTAATGATCGCCAATGTCGTTGTTAGAATCCTTATACCAATAAGGCGTATTGCAAGGCGACACTAAGCCATGACGTAGTTCGTCTTCGTCTTGGTAAACATCGTTTATTTGCACATTTTGCGAGGCAAATACATCAATTAATAGTACGTCGTTATCGTCTTGGTCAAAATCGATAATATCGACAAGGCAACCTTGCGCACTTATATTAAATGGCGTGTCGTGCTCAAATGTACAAAGCACAAACCCTGAATTATTTTTTAATGCGGTTTTAACCATATTTAAATAACGAGGCTCAAATATGCGTAATCGCGTAAAACCTTCAGGTAACATAAAAATGGGTAATGGAAAAATCGCACGTTTCATAAAGTCTACTTATTTCAAACACTCTGCCTTTATTTACGTGCGCTTTTGCTAAGTCGATCAGCTTTGTATGAATCGAATTAATTACCAGCTATATAATTGGTTAAAGATTAAACCAACCTCCCATAGCTTTAAACACTTGAACCGAGTAATAAGCGCTAATCATGCTTACTACGGGTGCTAACATTAATGCAAATAATCCAAGTTCACTGCTCATCGTTTTAATCCTTTAAGTGGTTTATTTTACGTTTTTAACGCTAGCGTCAGTATTTTTAATCGTTGTGCTATCTATTAAAACTGGCTCATCTAGTAAACTTTCTAAAACAGTTTTAGCATCAAAATAAAGTGTTTCCTTTAGTGATTTTTCAAGCTCAATTGTGGTTTGCTTAACGTAGCTTGTTACACTTTGAGTTAATATATCAGTTACATCTAGGTCCACTTCTACTGCATGAACTTGCGCAGAACCTAACACTAATAAACTTGCCATAGCGATTTTAATTGAATGTTTCATAATGGTATTCCTTGTTTGTGTATTGTTTAGACGTAGTTATATACTCAAGGGTTGTGCCAACATAAAAATAAAATATAAACCATTATAATTAAAAGACTTTATGTCCGGTTGTTTAATTCGATAAATTCATACCTCGTTAATTTAACCATTTAATTTAATTTTTTGACTATTTTTTAGTTAATAAATAAAAGAGTTTTAAGTGCATTAATACCGTCACAGTAAATACATTTATCGTTTATAAAAACGTCATATCTAACCGTTAAGGTGCGCACCACTATTAATAATTAAAAAAGTGCAATATGACCCTTTCATCACGTCGAAATTTCTTAAAAACCTCAGCAGCAAGCATATTTACAGTTGCGGTATCGAGCGCCATTACAGGTTGTGCTCAAACATTAATGAGCAAGCCTCTATCGGTAATTGAATTTAAACACGGGGTAGCAAGTGGCGATCCGCTCAGTAATGCTTTAATAATATGGACACGCGCAACAACTTCTCAATTAACGCTAGAAGTAACTGTTGCTTGGGAGTTGGCAATTGATTCTCAATTTAAAAATATTATTCGCAGCGGGCGCGAGCAAACCGATAAAAGCCGCGACTTTACAATAAAAATAGATGTGCAAGACCTTACTCCAAATACAGAATACTTTTATCGCTTTATTGGATTAAATACACAAAGCCCTATTGGCCGCGCTAAAACTCTGCCGGTTAGTAATGTTGAACAAATAAAAATGGTTGTTGTGTCTTGCTCAAACTATCCTGCAGGGTATTTTAATGCTTACACAGATGCCGCTAAGCAAGAAGATTTAGATGTAGTGCTGCACCTGGGAGATTATATTTACGAATACCCAATGGGCGGATACGCGACAGAAAATGCTGAAAAAATTGGTCGCCAATTAGCCGCCGATAACAGCGGTGAAATTATTACACTTGGTGACTATCGTAAACGCTATGCTATTTATCGAACAGATAAGGGCCTACAAGCACTGCATGCCGCAGCGCCTTTTATTGCAATATGGGATGATCACGAAGTTGCTAATGACACATATAAAGAAGGAGCTGAAAATCACACCCCTGATGAAGGTGACTTTTTTAAACGCCGTGCATCAGCCATTCAAGCCTATTACGAATGGCTGCCAATTAGGCCGCCTAGGGGCGAGCAAAGCCCACAAATATACCGCACCTTCGATTTTGGTAATTTAATAAGCTTACACATGCTAGATACTCGCGTAATAGCACGCGATAAACAACTCGCTTACAGCGACTATAAAAATCTAGAGACCAAACAAATGGATGTTGCGCGCTTCGCGAGCGATTTAAATAGTCCAAAAAGGCAGTTACTGGGTAACACACAACTAAACTGGCTTACGAGTGCAATAACTCAATCAAATGCAAAGTGGCAAGTATTAGGTCAGCAAGTGTTGATGACTAAAATGTGGCTACCTACTGAAATATTCTCGCAATCCGATCGCACTAAAATACCCGAGGTATTAAAAGAGTTAGTCGCTATTAAAAAAGCGGTGTTAGCAAATAAAGCGGTAACTCCTGAGCAACTAGCACGCATAAATACTTTAATGCCTTACAACTTAGATGCATGGGACGGCTATCCAAGCGAGCGCGAAGCATTATATAAAAGCGTTACTACGTTAAATAAAAAGTTAGTAGTGGTTGCAGGTGATACGCACAATGCGTGGCATGGCATATTAAAAAATGCAAAAGGCGAAAGCGTAGGAGTAGAGTTTGCAACACCTGGCGTTACATCCCCGGGTATGGAGCATTATTTAGCGCTTAATACTGCACAAGCAAAGCAAATGGCTGACTCGCTTTCATTGTTAATAAACGACTTAAATTATTGTGACCTATCGCACCGCGGATATATGATACTGACAATTACAAACGAGCAAATCACAACCGATTGGCGTTATATAGATAATATAGATTCCCCAATCTACAACATTGCAGCTCAACAACAGAGTATTTATAAAGGCTAATACTTTTAAAAAGAAGGTAAATGTATTATTTACCTTCTTCGTTTATTTTATTAAACGCGCTTAATTACAACTATAAAGAAGCGTCCATGTAGCATCACTTCCTGGAATGCTGTTTGTGTACCAATTTGCGCTGTATGCGTTGCCTTGATATTGCATTTTATCGTCGGTGTTATTGTGAGTAAACGGACCACCTGCGTAATCCTTGTTCACCCAATTAGGATACGTATTAATACCGTTGCAATCTGTTGAACTTACAACGCTACATCCATTTGTATCCACACTTGTACCAGCGGGTGTATTAGGGCACTGATCGATATCATCATTCACTCCATCGTTATCAGCATCGCTTGCTGGTTCAACAACTTCAATAGCACAGCCTACATTATCAACACTTGTACCTGCTGGTGTATTAGGACATTGATCAACACTATCGCTAATGCCATCAGCGTCGCTGTCGGTTACCGCGCAGCCAATACTATCAACCGCTGTACCTGCGGGAGTATTATCGCACTGATCAAGGCTATCACTTACGCCATCCCCGTCGCTATCTAAATTAACATTGCCATTACTGCCACCCCATCCTTGAATGATCTCTTTAACTTTAGTGCCTGACGCTGTTAATGAATCCCAACTACCGCCTGGAGTAAATAACGATGCACCTTCGTTTTTATCATTTAAAGCCCAGTTAGCGTGGCTAATATTGTTTGTTTTAAAAAATGCCATCCATGCATCGGTTTCATTACCATTAACACCACCATTGCCATCAGCATTAACCGTTCCCCACTCTGTGGCAAACAAAGCAATACCGTTATCGAGTGCTGTTTGTGCTTTATTTCGATACGATTGACCATGCGTGCCAGCATAAAAATGCAGAGTGTAAGCAATATTGGCGCGATCAATTGGGTTTTGCGATGCTACATCAACATCTTGCGACCATGTAGGCGTACCAACCACAATTAAGTTATCAGGGTCGATTGCTCTAATTTTATCAATAACTGTTTCGGCGTAAGGCTTAATATCGTTAACCCATGAAATTTGTAATGGCTCATTATAAATTTCATAAATAACATTATCGTTGTCACCATATTTAGTGGCTACTTCTTCAAAAAATCGAATGGCTGTTGCTTGATCGGTATGTGCTTCATGGCTATGAAAATCAATAATAACGTACATATCTTCGCTAATAGCTGCATTTACAACAGTATCAAGACGGCTCATATTGCCCTCCCAATCAAAGTTCAAACTGCCACCCGTACTTGTGCCATGGCCAATAGCTGCACGAATTAATGTTGCATTAAATTCAGTTTTTGCCTTTACCACTGTTTCTGCTGTGTAAAATTTTTCAGCGCCCCACCCCGTGTTACTCCAAAATAAGCTAGGCCCTGCAAAGCTTGTGTTTTCTCCACCCGCAAGAACTTGATTCCCACTTACCGTTAACTTATCAACAGCAGCATTGGCCATTGTTGAGCATCCTAATAATAAAGCTAACGATAAGCTCGCCACTTTAAAATCCTTCCTGTTGTGATTATTTGAACTGTAATTCATAGTATTTCCTTAAATTGAAATTATCAGTCGTCATTGATTGACGTAATAAATTAATAGCAAACCAATACTTAACAATTAAACAAAGTTAATTTGGCGAGCAGAAAGTATCATTTATTTATTAACATTAAATGAACAAAAAGGTACAAGCAGAAGGATTTTAATTAACTAAATATCAACAAGCAGGCAATTTAACGAGGTTTGAGGATTTTACTGGGTATATACAGGCATTTACACGATGTTTACATGATGCGGGCAAAAATTCTCGGTTACAAAAAATATGTATAAAAATGAAAAGGCGGTAATAATAATTATTACCGCCATCAATAACAGCTAAATATCAGAGATAAATATGCGGGAAGAAAATTAATAAGCCAACCAAACCGAGTTCTGATTAAGTGGCTTATTTTTTAGTAGGAAGTACTTTTCTGCCCAAACGGTATGCATCAGCCATACTCAGCACCCAAATTATAGCCATTAAAGGCACATATTTATATTCAGCGAGTTTAGCGCAGGCGTCAGAAGGTTGTTGCGCGGCTTTTAAAATAGCCGTAACCGACATGGGGATTTTTCCGTGTACAATTTCATTTGCAGTACACTGTGCAATCGCAAATATATCTTGTAGGGTTAAAATTAAAAGAACAGAAAATACACCCGCAAAAATAGCGCCTATTAGGTGTTTTTTTAAAGAAAAATGCCCCGCTCCAGGGTAAACAATAGCGGTAAGTAAAGCAGCTTTTAAATCTTGTTTCATGGTTATTTCAGCTCGTAATATGTATTACACTAGACACCAACATAGTGAATTAATTCTCTTTAAAATCAAGTAAAAGCTAAAGTAGCGTATCAAATAAAGTTATTTAGAATTACTCACAGCTAAGATTGAAACTTTCAGCGTACAGTTGTACACTGAAATTAATTCCAATAGTGGTAGGAACAGTTATGTCGTTAGAAGCGCCTTATTCCCGTAAAGAAGAACAACTAAACGTAATCAGCCATGCACTCGGTATTATTTTTGCCGTATTTGTAATGTGGGATCTATTTAGCCAAGCCACCAGCACTAAAGCGTATATTAGTACTGCAATTTATGGCAGCAGCCTATTTGTGCTGTTTTTGTCATCCACTTTGTACCACGCCAGTATTCAACCGCGCTTAAGAGCCTTTTATAAAAAGTGCGATCACTGCGCCATATACTTACTCATTGCCGGCACTTACACCCCCTTTTTATTAATCTCGCTAAGCGGTGTTTGGTCATGGGCTACGCTTACCTTTATATGGGCAGTCGCACTGGCGGGCGTTGCATACAAAGTACTTGTAAAAAACGGTAATAAAAAAATATCACTCGCCACCTACTTACTCATGGGTTGGTTTGCACTGGCTATTGTATATCCGCTCTATTCAAGTGTTGATGTAAACGCACTTTACTGGCTACTTGCCGGCGGTATTTTTTATAGTTTAGGGACATTATTTTACAGTGCTAAAAGCACACAGTTTAGCCATGCAATTTGGCATTTGTTTGTAATTGCCGGGTGTGTTTGCCATTATATTTCGATTAGTAACTATGTTTATTGAGCTGGTTAAGCCAATTAGATTGATCTGGTTTAAGCGAAAACCAGCCGTTCAAGCAAACCGTATGTTTTTAGATTTTTTGATGTTATCGGTTGATATCCTAATGGTAAGTTTTCCAACAAAGCGGACCTAATAAAATTCGTGATATCGATATGTTTAACTATTTAACTCACAGTAAAGAACTGATGTTAGATAAAAATAGATAAATGATTTATTGATAGTAACTTGCGTAATCATCGATGTAGCTTTCCCAAACAGGGACGTCTCCTATTGTTTCTTTAAAAGTCTCAAGGAATTTATTGACTAATGGTGTTGGGTTTCTATGAGGGTATACGGCATAGAAAGCACCAAAAGGCTCCGGTAAGGCGTAGTTTGTTAGCAGCGGTACCAAATCAAATCTTTTTATATTGTCACCTAACATATATAGGGCTAGTACACCGAAGCCTAGCCCAGACTTTATAGCACCAAGCACCAATTCTTGTTCATTAACTCTATATCTGCCTTTAAATTCCCAAAGTCTAAACTCTCCATTTTTTGAATCTCGTCCAATTGGGATCTTATTGACTACAAGCCCACCGTTTGAGAAAAAAACGGCAGGTAACTTAACCAGTTCCTCGGGTGTTTTAGGGGTGCCGTATTGTTCAATGAATGATTTTGATGCCAAAATAGCAATTTTATTGTTGGCCAGTTTTCTAGCGACTAAATTTGAATCTTGTACATCACCAATTCGAAATGCAATATCGTATCTGTCTTCGATTACATTCAATACTTTGTTATCAAGGTCTAATTGAATATCTGTATCAGGGTATTTTTTCATGAATATTTCAATGGCTTTTTGCACATACAACTTACCGAACAAGGTAGGACTCGTTATTCTCAGTAAGCCTTTAGGTTTTCCATGAAAAGACTCAACAATACGATGAGTATCAGAAATAGTCTGCCTGACCGACTCAGCTTGTTTTAATACTTCTTTTCCAGCCTCTGTCAACGAAAGTGAACGTGTGGAGCGATTAAGCAAACGAATACCTAGCTCACTTTCCAATATTTTGATTTGTTTAGATAGTGAAGATCTATCCATGAGCCTTAAATCAGCGGCCTTAGTGTATGAACCTTGCCTGACGACATCAAGAAATAGGTCAAGCCTAGTTGCTATGTCCATAAAAAAACCTCTCACTTCGTTATCATTGTGGTCATTCCTGTCAACACGAACAGAAACGCAGTTGTCATGAGTGTCAACTTAAGCCTTTATTAATAAGTGTTAAAGCTATTTTAAACTCTTATCCCAATATATTCGGATATCTATTGTGGCATATACTTCCACAATTATTGGAAAAAACTCATGATTATCTATCCAAGAGGTTAATTCATAATACGTCCATCAACAATGATTAACCACTTGGTGGATATTATGACTAAAAAGATAAAGATAGATTTTGTGTCTGATGCCGTTTGCCCTTGGTGCGCAATAGGCTATACACGGCTAAAACAAGCCATCTCTGAATTAGACTTACAAGACAAGGTTACCATTGCATGGCAGCCATTCTTCCTTAATCCTGATATCGCACCAGAAGGTGAAAATATTTACGATTATGGAACGCGTAAGTACGGAAGAACTAAGCAAGAAGGTGATGCAAATCGCGCCAATATCACGAAGCTAGGTAAGGAAGCGGGGTTCACTTTTAATTTCACAGATGAGTCACGTGTCGTCAATACGACTGATGCACATACTTTGCTGGATTATGCAAAAGACTCCGGTAAACAAACTGAGCTGAAAGAGCAGTTATTTAATACCTTTTTTACTGACCAAAAAGACATTTCAGACAGAAATGTACTTGCGCAATTGGCTCAAAAAGTGGGTATATCGATAACTGATTTGTCTGACGTATTAGATAACCCAAAAACTAAACACCGTATTGCTGAGAAGGTTTCAAGCTGGCATACGCTTGGGATTTCTGTGGTACCCACTTTAATTTTTAATAATGAAGTACTCGTTAATGGCTCTCGCACGGTTGAGGCTTATAAGCAAATATTAACAGAGTTAGTTTCACAATAACGACTTAATAACTATTCAATAACGACTGAAAAATTATACCACTACACTATATAAGAGGCATAAAAATGAACACATTCAATATTCATAACGTAGAAACAGCACCAGAAAAAAGCAAAGCAATACTAGCAGCCTCCCTTAAAACAAATGGCATGATTGCTAATTTACACGGGGTAATGGCCGAAGCACCAGAGCTTTTAATGGCCTATCAAGAGCTAGGTAAACTCTTTATTAATACATCGTTCGATAAAGACGAACTCACGGTTGTATGGCAAACCATTAATGTTGAACACAATTGCACCTATTGTGTTCCGGCTCATACCGCTATCGCAAACAGTATGAAAGTTGACCCGTCATTAACTGAAGCATTAAGAGATCAAAAAGCAATGCCAACCCCGAAACTTCAAGCCCTACAGGATATGACACTGAATGTCGTCCGTAAACGAGGTAATGTTTCAGATGAAGATATTTCTGCTTTTTTCGCCGCAGGCTATGCTCAACGTCAGTTATTAGAAATCATTCTTGGTGTGTCTCAAAAAGTGATCAGTAACTATGTTAATCACATTGCAAAAACGCCAGTGGATAAGCCTTTTCAAAAATTTTCTTGGGATAAGAAAGCAACGCCAAGCTGATAGCAAAGAGAGTATAAAAATGAACATATTAAAGACTCTGTTGAGAGCTGCTACCGTTATTACCCTATCGGCATACATCTTATACACAAATAAATTAAGCCCGAATTGAACTTAATTTATATCAGTTGATCACAAATTTAGGTTGGATGTCTTGTTTATTGTTTTGTCAAATGCATTAACGATATCACGGGTGCTCATACCTTGTGCATATAGCCACAGAATCTTATCATCCATTGAAGTAAATCGAGCTTGATAAAACTAAACTAGACAGCCACTCCAATTAAAAAATAAAACTGTGCCATAAAATCTACTTTTTAGGTTAATTATTTACCTTTCCTACAGGGTTATTTTAATTTCATCCATTTAGTAAGTCATTAGCACCCTTAAACCTAAATTACACGTATGAGAATAACTGCATAATTACAGTTTTAATTTCTTACTAAGAAGTTTAAGTCTTATGCGAGTAGCTTTTCGCAATTACTGATATTTGCCCGCCGCTTGCGGTTTAAATTTTCACAGTAACTTGCTTGTGAGGATGGCCTGCCCACTGCACCATGAAATACGCGAGTAAATTGGGTTGTAAGCTTTAACCAGTTTTCTGGAGATATATTCACTCTTTCTAGTAAAGGCAAGTGTGTACTTTCAATATACCCTCGCTTGTCTTCTCGTATACAACGTCCTGTTAATTCAACAAGTTCTAGATACGATTTAAGCTCAAACGGCAGCCCTTTTGGTATTATTTGGCGTGGCATACCAGCAAAGCGAAGTAGTTGTTTTGGTTGTTTTGGTTGTTTGCCATCTTTTGCGTATGTTAGTCGCTTTTGAACGCTCGTATGGTCAGATTCTTCTGGTGTATTTGCCATTTTGGCTCTAATGGGGTTTAAATCTACATACGCCATACAAGCGGCAAGTGCGGCTTCATCAAGAAGTGCTTGTGACCTGAAGCGTCCCTCCCAAAACCTGCCGGTACAGTTATCTTCCTTATTTGCTCTGCGAGCAATACCTTCATTTAATAGCCGCATAAACCAACTGATACTTGATAGGCGCTCTCGGTATTGCTTTACTGTTTGATTAAAAAAGATGAGTTCAACTTTACTTAGCTTTTCACCCTGCATATATTTTTGCGTAAGTGCGGTGCCTTTACAGAGTTTATGCCAGCGAATAATAATCGCTTTATCATTCAGCCTATTCGCTTTTTTATCATCAACATACAGTACTAAATGGGTGTGGTTACTCATTACGGCATAAGCACATACATCAATACAAAATACCTTGGCTAACTCAAGCAGCTTATCTTCAACCCAGCCTCGTCGATGCTCGTAAGACTTGCCTGTAAAACGGTCCTCGCCACATAAAAATGCACGGCGTACGCACCGTGAAATACAGTGATAATATTTTGTATCAACCAAACTTACCTGACGTTTTCTTGCAATAGCCATAAAACACCTACTCACTTTTTAGACTAATTGAAATTTAGTCATTAACCTTAGAAAGTGCAAATTTAGGATGGATGTCTTGTTTATTGATTGTTGTATTCAACCGCGCTTAAGAGCCTTTTATAAAAAGTGCGATCACTGCGCCATATACTTACTCATTGCCGGCACTTACACCCCCTTTTTATTAATCTCGCTAAACGGTGTTTGGTCATGGGCTACGCTTACCTTTATATGGGCGGTAGCACTGGCGGGCGTTGCGTACAAAGTACTTGTAAAAAACGGTAATAAAAAAATATCACTCGCCACCTATTTACTCATGGGTTGGTTTGCACTGGCTATTGTATATCCGCTCTACTCTAGTGTTGATGTAAACGCACTTTACTGGCTACTAGCTGGCGGTATTTTTTATAGTTTAGGTACATTATTTTACAGCGCTAAAAGCACCCAGTTTAGCCACGCTATTTGGCACTTATTTGTTATTGCTGGGTGTGTATGTCATTATATTTCGATTAGTAACTATGTTTATTGAGCTGGTTAAGCCAATTAGATTGGTCTGGTTTGAGCGAGCAGCGGTCATTCAGAGAAGTTGTCATTAACTTAGTAAGAATAAGAGGAAACTTTCCTCTTTTTTACATGTTTATATAAATAACAGAAAGCATAATATTTATAGCTGGCAATGACTTAAACTGTTTGCTATTAATGTAAGTTCACAAAATAAGGACGCTTTCACGCTAAAAAAGGGAAAGTGTCCTCTGATAAAGTTATGGCGATTAAATATTTGATTCCACCATTGGAGAATAAATGAACTTTAATACTTTAGCTCCTGCATTAATGGAGGCCGAACTGCATAAAAAAATAGAAACACCATTTGGTGTTGTTACATTTATGTACCATAACCCCAGTAAAAATTGCTTATGGATTCGAATGTATAAGCGTCAAGGTGCAGAAGTTAATGTAGATACATACATCACATCTAGTAATTTAGAAAACTATGGTCTTATGATGACGGTACGTAGAAAATCAAATAGTGTTGGTCCAAAGCAAAAAGAATATAAAATAATTGAAAAAGTAATGGCTTACCTTATCGAAAATAATAGCTTATTTGACTTTGATAAAAATAAACACCCTCGTTAGCTTACTTGAGTATCGCCATAACAAGCTGTCAAACAAGGACAAAAAACAGTTGTTTTTTGCTCCTTCGTCACTTATTTTAACCAACTGTTTTATTGCCTGTTAACAGCCTCGTTAGGTTACTTTGAATGGATTCAGCATGAATATCGATTATAAACAAAACTATGAAGAGAAAATTCGATTAATTTTGATAGAAGCCACCTCCTCATTAGAAGAAAAATTCAAGCAAATGCTAAATAAACATTCGGCGTCTGGTTCACTTCGTTCAGGCTCAACTATCAAAGAAACCATGAAAATGATTTCTGAACTAACACACGAACTATATTTAGAAGTTCTTTCATACTGCGATGCGTTAAACCTAAAATATTCCCCTTCATTAGAGACGGACATTTCACAACTAGCTTCTGATGCCCAACTAAAATTTAAAATTGAAAGCATAGCTATTTTTAAAAAAAGTACTGAGTTAGTCGGTAAGCCAAATTTATTCGAAAGAATGCTTCCTGAAGTAGAAGCTGATATGGCAAATAATTTGGCTATATTTGAGAATAACCTTAATACTAAAACATTAGAGTTAAAACATAGTACCGTTAAATCACCAATAGAAAGAGTACTGTGGGTACTAGAGGTTATTTTTCTAGTTATTTCTATATTTGTATCTGGTATGTGGTTCAATGATCCTTCTGGGAATTACGAACCATTTCTAGTCGGTTTATTATCTGTTATATCGTTAATTCCGCTAATAATTAAGCGTATGAGTAAACAGTAACCTAACAAGAGACTAAGGTTATGACAGTCCGCTCATGCCACTCTCCAGCCAGTCGACAACATAAAATATTGATAATAATTGGCAAGGTATTTTACTGTGTCGGATGGCGTGGCTTCGCCACCTATCCGACCTACATCACTAGGTAAGTTGGTTAAGCCGTAGATGCCATCCAGCAGAGTTTCGATTCACGCCTTGAAAGTCAGCAGCTGGCACTTATTCTCCGATAATAATCACATCACTCCCACCGGCACTCGCGCATATTTACTTTGTCGTTTTTAAACAGTACGCCTTCTGATAATAACTTTTCGCGTTGTTCTTGGTATTTTTCGCTACCCGCTGGGAATGATATTTTACCTTGGCTATTCACTACCCTATGCCAAGGTATAACCGAGTCGTTTGGCATCACTTTTAATAAACGCCCCACCAATCGTGAGTTTTGAGGATAGCCAGCAAGGCCTGCAACTTGCCCGTAGCTTGCTACTTTACCTATTGGAATGCCTGCGATAACAGTATAAATAAGGGGTTCTTTATCAATATCTGCGTTCATTTAAATACGCCTCACTAAGTACTTTAAACTGCTCCCAAATAGTTCTCGCTACAGGGCCATGGTGAATCGCATCGCGTCTAAATGCGCGCACTTCTATGCCAAACTGATCCTCTCTGTCGTTAATATGTATTTGCTGTAAAAGCCCAGCTTCTATTTCAGGGGCGCAGTAATCTATGTTCATCATTGCCCAGCCAGAGCCCGCTAGTAAAAACGACTTTAAGTTAGTTACGTCGTCTATTTTCATCAAAACTGAACTTTTTGAATATGAAAGCCTATCACTGTCGATACTCAAGTCGCTTTCGAACATGGCTAAACATGGGCAATTTTGTAATTCACTAAACGTCATGTTTTTTTTAAAACCCTGAGTAGATGCAACAATGCCAATATTAAGTTTACCTATTGGTAGACTTTCTAAAGGCCCTGTTGCATGAAATAAATCAAACCAAGGGCCTATTCCAAGTTCAGCAATGCCACTGTTGACTTGCTCGAGTGAAACAAAGCGTTTTCCGCTGGTTAAGTTAAACTCTGTGCGCTTAAACAACCTAAAAGTATTACTTATGATCTCGTTATAACTGTTCAGATGGCAAATTTGTTCATAACAAATTCTAAATTGGGGCTCATTGCCTAATGCTAACTCTTTAGCAAGTTGTGCCAGCTCGTCATTAGCATGTAATAACTGCAGTGCTTCCCTGTGAAAAATCCGCCCTTTTTCAGTAAGCTGTAATCGGTACTTACTTCTGTCTAGTAACTCAAATCCTATTTTTGCTTCTAAGTTTTTAATGGCGAGTGTAAGTGCAGGCTGTGTTTTATGCAGCTTTAATGCTGCCCCGCTTAAGCTTGCACTTTGCACTATTGCATCTAAAATTAGTAATTGATTCAGCTTCATATACAGCTCGACAACATTATAAGTAAAACTTATTGAGTTTCTAAAATTTAATGATTTTTATTTTATATGTTTGCAGCGTATCCTGCACTTAATTATTTTGCCATCATTGCAACGGAGAAGACATGAAACTCTTTCGTCTATGTTTATTAACTACGACACTACTAAGCTTACTTGCCTGTTCTGAACCAGAACAACAAGTTAAAGAAGAGCCCATTCGCCCAGTTAAATTATTCAACATAGGTCATGATTCTCAAATTAACATTCGTAGTTTTCCTGCTGAGGTAGTTGCAAACCAAGGCTCTTACCTTGCTTTTAGAGTAAATGGCGAACTTATTAAGTTTCCGGTACTTGCTGGTGAACACGTTGAAAAAGGCGATTTATTAGCAAAGCTAGACCCAGAAGATTTTCAATTACAGTTTGACGAGCGTAAAGCACGCTTTGAACTGGCAAAATCACAACTTGGCCGTATTGAGCAGTTGTTTGAGAAAAAAATCACCAGCCAATCAGAACTAGATCAAGCCACTGCTAATATGCAAATTGCCGAATCGGCATTTAGAATTGCACAAACAAACCTTGAGTACAGCGAACTACGCGCGCCCTTCTCGGGCACGGTTGCTAAAGTATTTGTTAAAAACTTTGAAAACATTCAAGCCAAGCAAAATATATTACGCTTAGAAACACGCGATTTAATGGATGTAGAAATTCAGGTTCCTGAAAGAATAGTGGCTCGCTTTAAAAAAGGCACCGATTACCACCCTACAGTAAAGTTTGACGGCTTTGACGATAAACAGTACACACTTGATATTAAAGAGTGGGATACCCAAGCAGATCCAGCAACGCTTACTTATAAGGTTGTGTTTTCGCTACCAGTACCTGAGGACTTTAATTTACTAGCAGGTATGACGGGCAGCGTGCTTATTGATTTAAGCAAGGTAACGCGCTCGCAAGTTTCATATACTATTTTACCTATTGAATCGGTATTTTCTGAGCCGCAAGAAACAATTAAAGATAACGCTTACGTGTGGCTTTTTGATTCAAATACTAGTCAGGTTCATAAGCAGGCCGTAAAAATTGGCCAATTGCACCGCGATGGAATTGAAGTGTTAAGTGGCATTGAAGAAGGTCAAATTGTGGTTTCTGCCGGTGTGCATTCATTAAAAGAAGGCATGAAAGTAAGAGCATGGAATAAAGAGCGAGGCTTATAATTATGAGCTTTGCACAACTCTCCATAGAGAAAAAAGTAATAAGCTGGATGTTTACCCTGCTGCTATTAATTGGCGGTAGTGTGTCGTACTTTGATTTAGGACAACTAGAAGACCCTGAGTTTACCCTTAAAAAAGCCATGGTTATTACTATGTACCCTGGCGCGTCGCCGCAACAAGTTGAAGAAGAAGTGACTTTTCCTCTTGAAAACGCGATTCAGCAATTACCGTATGTTGATTACGTTACGTCTATTTCGTCTAACGGTAAGTCGCAAATTTCGGTAGAAATGAAAAGTACTTATCGAAAAGAGCAACTGCGCCAAATTTGGGATGAAATGCGTCGTAAAATTAACGACCTTTCTCCGTCATTACCCAGTGGTGTTTACCCAAGTACTATTTTGGATGACTTTGCCGATGTTTACGGTGTTATGTATTCGGTAACTGGCGATGGTTACTCGTATGATGAACTAAAAGATTACGTCGATTTTTTAAAGCGCGAACTAGTCCTTGTTAAAGGTGTTAGTAAAGTAACGGTTGCAGGGCAACAACAAGCTCAAGTAATGGTTGAAGTATCTACCCGTAAACTTGCGCAACTAGGTATTGCACCAAGCCATATTTTTGCATTATTGCAATCACAAAATACGGTATCTAACGCAGGTAAAATACGCGTAGGCGATGAATCAATTCGATTGCACCCTACTGGCGAGTTTAAAGATGTAAAAGAGCTCGAAACACTATTAATCTCAAAGCCTGGCGCTAATGAGCTTATTTATTTAGGTGACGTAGCAAAGGTTTACAGAGAGTACGCAGAAGTACCTAGTAACATTATTCGTTTTAATGATAAGCAAGCACTTTTAATCGGTGTTTCGTTTACCTCGGGCGTTAACGTAGTTGATGTGGGTAAACACATTGATGATCACTTAGCCTCACTTGAGTATCAACGCCCTCATGGTATTCACATAAATTCGGTATACAACCAACCACAAGAGGTTCAAAAATCGGTTGATGGTTTTATTATCAGCCTACTTGAAGCCATAGCGATTGTTATTGTAGTACTACTGTTATTTATGGGTTTAAAAAGCGGTATTTTAATTGGTGGTATTTTACTACTTACCGTACTTGGCACATTTATATTTATGAAGTTGTTTGCTATCGATTTACAACGTATATCGTTAGGTGCTCTTATTATTGCGTTGGGAATGCTGGTTGATAACGCCATAGTGGTCACCGAAGGCATACTTATAAACCTCAAACGTGGCCAAACAAAACTAAAAGCGGCTATTAATATTGTTGAGCAAACAAAATGGCCATTACTAGGGGCAACAGTAATTGCGGTTACTGCGTTTGCGCCAATTGGCTTAAGCTCTGATGCCAGCGGTGAATTTGCCGGTAGCTTGTTTTGGGTGTTGTTTATTTCGCTTTTATTAAGCTGGATCACAGCGATTACCTTAACGCCATTTTTTGCTAATTTAATGTTCAAAGAAAACGAATTTAAAAACGAAGCAGGCCAAGAAGATGAAGACCCATACAAAGGGTTTATTTTTAATGGTTATAAAGCGATTTTAGATTTAGCACTGCACTTTAGAAAAACCACGCTTATATTAATGGTTGTTTTGCTGTGTACTGCGGTTGTTGGTTTTGGCTCTGTAAAACAGTCGTTCTTCCCTGCATCTAATACGCCTATGTTTTATGTAGATTACTGGCAAGAGCAAGGTTCTGATATTCGCTCAACTATTGAGGGCGTTAAAAAACTTGAAGAGTTTTTACAAAAAGAAGACCTTGTTGAAGAAGTAACAAGCACAACAGGGCAAGGTGCACCGCGCTTTATGCTTACCTACGCACCAGAAAAATCATACCCGGCGTATGGGCAATTGATTATTCGTGTTGCCGACAGAGAAGCCGTAGCAACTGTAATGCAAACAGTGCGCGATTACTCAAGCAATCATGCGCTTTCTGCACAGCTTAAAATTAAACCGATGGAAATTGGCCCTTCTACTGATGCAAAAATAGAAGCACGTTTTTCAGGCCCTGACCCTGTTATTCTAAGACAACTAGCTGCTAAGGCTAAAGAGCTTATTGGTAACGACGATGGCGCCTACAATATTCGTGATGACTGGCGCGCACGTACCAAAATGATTCGCCCACAATTTAACGAGCAAAAAGCACGTCGATTAGGTATTAGTAAATCAGACCTAGACAATGTATTACTAACAAGCCTTTCGGGTAAACAAGTGGGTGTATATCGCGATGGTACGCAGTTACTACCTATTATTGCACGCTCTCCGGCAAACGAGCGCTTAAACGTAGAAAGCGTACACGACCTTCAAATATATAGTCCTGTACTGAGTGTTTTTGTACCAGTGACCCAAGTTGTAGACGAATTTATTGTGCAGTGGGAAGACAGCTTAATAATGCGACGCGATCGCAAACGTACAATCACGGTAATGGCCGATAACAATGTATTAGGTGATGAAACACCTGCAAAACTATTTGCGCGTATTCGTGGTCCAATTGAAAACATGGAGCTACCGCGCGGTTACCAACTTGAATGGGGCGGAGAATACGAGTCATCAAGCGATGCTCAAAAAGCAATATTTGGCTCATTACCACTGGGTTATTTAGCTATGTTTGCAGTTACCGTATTACTTTTTAACTCGCTTAAACAACCACTAATTATTTGGGCAACAGTGCCTTTGGCTATTATTGGTGTAAGCGCGGGCTTGTTAGCAATGAATGCGCCGTTTAGCTTTATGGGGCTACTTGGTTTATTAAGCTTAAGCGGTATGCTAATTAAAAACGGCATTGTATTGGTCGATCAAATAAATCTTGAATTAAGTGAAGGTAAATCACCTTATGAGGCCGTTTTTGACTCCGGAGTGAGCCGTGTGCGACCAGTTGCAATGGCCGCTATAACCACTATTTTAGGTATGATCCCACTATTATTTGATGTGTTCTTCCAGTCAATGGCGGTAACCATAATGTTCGGTTTAGGCTTTGCAACTATACTTACGCTCATTGTAGTGCCGGTACTGTACACGGTTATATTTAGAATTGATTACGAGCCACGTAAGTAGTTAAACATATAATTGGTTAACATTAAAAAATGCCACTGGCTCAAGGTCAGTGGCATTTTTATTTAATACCGATGAAAAAAGAAAGGCTACATATTTAGTTGTTAAGAAACTAACCGCAACACTTTTTATATTTTTTGCCACTACCACATACACAAGGTGCGTTACGCTCTGGTACTTTATCAAATACTTGTGGTGTTGACTTGCTAAGCGCAAAGTCTAGTTCGCGAATATCTTCTGGTACGTCTGCTTTAACTTCAATTGAAGCAAACAGCGAATGCTCTTCTAATATGGTTTCTATTTCTGATTGTCGTTCAGCTGAGTTTACAATTAGCGTTAACGGGTGCAACTCTGTGCCTACCTTTGCAGTACGATTTGGCGCAAATCCATTACTGTTATTTTTACCCATTATGTCGGGCTTACCCATAAAGAAAAATTTTGACATGTTACTTCTATAACCTTTCTACATTATTAAGACGGCGCATCTTAACAGCTTACTCAACATATAACTAAGGTGTATGCGCTAATAGCGAATATAAATAAACCCGTTCGCGTAAATACGCTAAAAGTAGCCAATAAACACAGCTGTAAAGCGATTTTAAGCGCTGTTTTAAAACTCTAACTTAAGAACTACTCAATAGCCTCATCATCTATTATATATATTTACTATAAACTGATTAAGTAAATAGGGATATTATCAATTTTAAAATACTCTGTAGACTTGGCTTTATTATCTAAGCACTTACCAATTAAGCGATAGATATGCTAACCAAGGCAATAAAATTGCCTTTAACTTTAGGGTCAGTTGAACTTTCAAGGTTAAATTTGCAGCCGTCTGTTTGGGGTTTAGGCAAGGTAAAGCCTATGCGGTGTGGTTATTCCCCATAAATAGGCGTGAGCAGGACGCGTAAGCTTTGCTCGGTTTTTACTTGGCCCACTGGTTACAAACCTCGCGACGCAATTAAATAGCCCCTAGTTTGAACAAATTTCAATCCGCAAAGATCAACAGACCCAAGCCTCATATATAAAGAGGCAATTTATTTAAATAGAGAAAATTATGTTTAAAAATTTTGGATGGATAGTAGATACCATCTCTCATTTTAAGCTTCAAGGTCGTATTTAACTTTCTTGGAGCTTAAACGCTTCTTGGTTTTTTAT
>NZ_JADYXE010000050.1:0-32409 GCF_015864465.1 Pseudoalteromonas sp. SWN29 | reverse complement strand
AAAAGATGATAAGGGTATTGTGAAGCAACCAAAAGATCGGTCAACCGATCAAAAATACCTTAACTGATCGGTGTTAAGCCTAGCGCTGGGTTTTTTATTGCCTCTAATACACCGCCTCGCTTCACGTCGTATTTAAAGTATATTGTTTAAAAAATTCATTTTGAAGAGCTTGACGATCACTCAATAAAAACAGCCCAAGATAAAATCAAAAAAAGGGCCTTACGGCCCTTTAAAATTAAATAACGAAAGGGAGTGTTATTAATTAAAAACGGTATTCTGCACCTACGTAGTAGTAAGCACCGTTAAAACCAAATGGAGCCGAGCGACGTGAGTAGTCAAACACACCTGAACTACTTATTACTGTGTTGCCACTAGCATCTACAATAGTACCTGAGCGAGAGTTACCTATTTCGTTTTTATCTGGATAAACGTCAAACAAGTTGTTTGCACCAATGTTTACCGACAAATCTTCAGTAACGAAGTAGTTAACTTTAACGTCAGTTAAAATCTCTGCGCCATACGTTTGACGACCACCATCTTCTACTGTGTACTCACCAAAACGATTAAGTGAAAGGTTAACTGTCCAATCGTCACGTTGATAAAGCGCACTTAAGTTAATACGATCCTCTGGTTGCCATTCTTCAATAATAGAGATGTCTTCAGCTGAAAATATATCGTCTACATTTACTGTCTCAAGGCTTGAGCCAGCAGGCGAAAATAACGATACAACATCTGTTTTAGTAAAGTTAGCTGCAAGTGTAAAATCAAGTGTTCCGCCTAAACCTTCAGTGTTCCACGTTGCTACAAAATCAACACCACGAGTTTCTGTGTCTGCACCATTTAAGAAAAACTGACCTACGCCTGCCCCTGCACTGTTTAATGCAGCATCAAGGCTTGTAGATAAACCTTTACCTAAGCGGTCACTAATTACAATACGGTCGTCAATATCAATTGAGTAGTAATCAACGGTTACATTAATATTATCTGTAACGTTATACACAATACCTAAACTACGGTTTTGTGATTTTTCTTCTTTAAGTTTTGGAATACCTAAGCTTTGCGCAAGTGTTGAATCGTTTCTAAATGTCCCAACCTCTTCTGCCACTAAGTTACCATTAGCACCAACAACAAATTGCGTACTTACATTGTTGAAGTAAAGCTGCTGCATTGAAGGCGCTCTAAAACCTGAGCTTAATGCACCGCGTAATGAAATATCGTCGGTTACAGACCAGTTACCAGCAAGTTTAAAGTTTACTGTGTCGCCAAAGCCTTTGTAGTTATCGTAGCGAAGTGCACCCGATAAAATCACATCTTCAATTACATAAGCTTCTGCATCTATGTAAAATGAAATTACATCACGCGATTCATCAACTGATGACGCAGGAGACGATCCACCAAAACCTTGCGAACCACCAGATGCGTCTTCAGAGCCAACACCGCCACTTAAACCGTTGTAAATACTTACACCGTTAGTTGTATCGTAATCGCGGTATGCGTACTCATTGCCTTCTAAAATGCGGTATTCGTCAGTACGTATTTCAGCACCCATTGCTAAAGAATAATCATCAAAGTTTTGCGTAAAATCAATATTGATTGTTTGCAGTGATAATCCCATGCCGTAAGCGTATGCTTCACGTGGGATAGTTGTACGAATATCAGCAGCACTTAAACCTTGGTCATAACGTAAAAAGTTAGCGTATGAGGCATTGATAGTGTCACTTGTCGTGTAATCAATGCTGTTTTCACCGTAGGTATATGATAAATCAAGGCTTGCATCGTTATCAAACTCAGTTTTATAACCAAAGTTGTACGAGATATCGTCGATAGTTGTATTAATTTTTGGTAAGAAGCCTAGCGGAATAGTCGCATCGTTATCTTGCAGTACAGGGTTACCACCAGCATTTGCATTATGACGGAAAAATGCAGCCGACTCGTTTTCGCGTGTTGAGTAAGTAATAAAGCCGTAAAGCTCGCCATCACCTAACTCGTAACCGGTATTAATTGTTAAACCAAACTGCTGAGAATCAGCATCACCAATTCTAAATGTATCTCTATCAGCTGTTAATTCACGCGGATCGCCAGCAAGTAAAGTACCGTCACTTAGTTCTGTACAACCATAAAACTGACAAGAGCCATGTAAACCTGCACGGTTAGTCGGTGCACGGTCACGGTAATTGATAGTTGTATTTAAATAACCGTCATCACCTAGCGCAAAGCCTTTATTAAAATCAAGGTTAATGGTTTCGCCATCGCCTTCAGAATATTGACCGTAGTTAATAGCCGCTTTGCCACCTTCGCTACCATCTTTAAGCACAATATTAATAACACCTGCAATTGCATCAGAACCATACTGAGCAGCAGCGCCATCACGTAATACTTCAATGCGTTTAATTGCAGAGGCTGGAATTGCATTCATGTCAGTACCTGCGGTACCACGCCCAACAGAGCCATTAATATGAATAATACTTGCTTGGTGACGACGTTTGCCGTTAATTAACACCAATGTTTGATCGGGACCTAAACCGCGAAGTGTCGCAGGTCTTAAAGCATCAGTACCGTCACTAATTGCAGAGCTTGAAAAGTTAAATGAAGGGGCGATAGACTGTAGCATACGACCAACTTCTGTTTGGCCTGTATTTTCAAGCGCTTCTGCACTTAAGATATCGACTGGAACGGGTAAATCTTCAACTGAACGTCCTGCTACACGGCTACCGACAATAGCAATTTTTTCAATTTTTTCTTGAGCGACTTCTTCTGCTGCGTTTACACCTTGCGAATTTACTGCAAGTAAAGCTGGTAATACTGCTGCACTGACCGCTGAAAGCTTCATCATGTTGTTATCATTCCTGTTGATTTGTTTGAGTTTTATACTCAGTAAACCATTTTGATCAACAACCGCATCGAGCTCAGTCCCACCTAATAATGCCTCTAGGGCATCTAGCTGAGTGTAAAATCCATAAACTGAATTTGCGTCATACTGCTTTGCCAACTCATAAGAAAACACCACGGTTTGCTCTGTTTGTTTAGCATATTCAATTAAGGCTTTGTCTGCTCGCTGCGCTTTTATATCAAATTGCACCATTTGCCCAGTGGTTTGAGTTGCGGCTTGTACACTCAAGCTAAAAATAGCCGGTGCAAGTACACTCAATCCACTCAATAAATGCGTTTGGTTACTGCGCAACTTATATAAACAGCTGACAAACAAAAATCCTCTATAGTTTTGTTTCTTTTTTTTAATATTTTTTTTACGTTTAATCTTTATAGGTGCAACTTTAGCTAGCATTAGTTTGATTTTCATAACGTCTACTTATGATTCTGTATGGTGTTTTAGCGTTACTACATGCTCACCTAAACGCTCATGATCAATAGAAAAATTAGTCTGTAAACTCTCTAGTAAACCTTCAACGTCACCTGCTTTAAATACCCCAGCTACTTTAATACTGGCGAGCTCGTCTGATGAAAGCTCAAAACGTGTAGCGGTATAACGGCTTACTTCATTTAACGCATCACTTAGCTCTTCTCCATTAAAAATAAGCATGCCATTTTGCCATGCCAAATCGCGTTGTACGTCGTTCATTGAAAGCTGGGTAATTGGTTTTGTAACGCTTTGCTCTATAATTACTTTTTCGCCTGAGGTAACAATATTGGCATTAATTTGACGAATTTTTTGCGTGCTGTTATCTGCAAGTTGATAATCTTTAAAGTCATTTGCATCAACCGCAACACTAGGGTCGGTGATCATCACTTTGCCTTCGGTAACAACAAGCTCTAAATCTGACGAAGTATTGCGCTGTACATTAAAAACAGTACCCAGAGCGGTAAAACTTTTATCTCCCGCCATAACACTAAACGGGCGCGTAGCATCTTTTGCTACATTAAAACGCCCTTCTCCACGGCTTAGCAGCAATTGCCTACGACCTTTACTATAAGCAACTTCTAGTAAGCTATTAGTATTAAGCTGCACTATGGTGCCGTCTGGCAATACATAGGTTGCTTGCTCACCTACTTTTGTTTTGTAAATTTTAGTGTAATTAACTTTTGCAAGCTCTTGGTTATAGCCATTTTCTAAATTAATTAATAAGTAGCTGCATACCATTAGTGCTGCAAATAAACTCGCTGCAATTGAGTAAGAAAACATCCACTTATTTTTTGATGATTTAGTATTGCCACGCTGAGGGAATAAATGACTTAATTCATTTAATACCGAAAGTTCATCCCACAACTGGGCAAGCTCATAAATAGAGTCCTGATGAGCGGTGCTTTGCATCATCCATAATTTAAATTGCTCTTTTTCATCATCAGTTAAACCACGATCAATCGCGCTTATCCAATCACATGACTTTTCTAAAATTAAATCTTTTGAATTAAATTGATGAACATTACTCATTCTGCGACCCTCTTAACGGATATAGGGTGTGCTTGAGCTTTAGGGTGCGTTTGAGAGCCTTGCTCATGTTCACGCATGTACAACATGGTTTGTAACAATCCTTTGGCAATGTGTTTTTCAACAGTGCTTTGGCTTAACTGCATTTGGTCTGCTATCTCTTTTTGGCTCATGCCGTACACTTTTTTTAATATAAAGCATTTACGAATCGATGAACTTAGTTGCTCAGTAGCTCTACAAAAAAGTAAAAAGCGCTCTTTAGATGTATATTCATCTTCGAGCTTCATTGATTTGAGGAGTACGGGTAATTCGTTATCGTTTTCTAACGAATCATTAAATTTATTGTCCCACTTAGCTATATGGTTAAGTGCTAGGTGTTTTGCTGTTTTAAGCATATAACTGCGGGTAAACTGGATGTCTTGCTTTAAATCAGCTTCATAGCTTTTTACAAAGGTTTCTTGCACAATATCTTCTACATCTTCGGGTTGAACAATGCGCGATACAAAGCGTTTGAGCTGCTTAGAAATATCAACAAATGTTGACGTGAACTTTACTTTTTTCGTCATCCTTAACATCCACCTGTTGTTATTATTACCGATAGGTTACGAGTTTTTGATATAAAAACAAGCTCAAATGTTAATTTTGGGTTATTTAAATGGATAGGAAGATCAATGAGTAAAATTTTAGATTATATCCGCCTTAGTTTCTTTGCATTTGGTTTACTACTTGGGGTGCAAATCCCTGCATTTGTGAGCGATTTTGGCCAGGCCTTATCAGCCCAATTAATTGAAGCTAATAATGCAATTGCACCATTTAAAAACGATGCTGCTAAGTATTTTAATAATGATTTAGACAAGCTAATAAAACACTATAAAAATATTGATGATAAGATTGTGAATAAGGGGGCAAGTAATATAAGTACTCTTTACAATCGACAACAAGACTTACAGGTCGCTGTGAATCGGTTTGCTCAATCTCCGTATATATTTACTCTAATCAGTGGCATGAAGGATATAAAGCAACAAGTATGGCAACGCTTTGAAGGTCAAATTATTTTAAAAAAAGACTCTATTATAGCCGCAATTGTTGCAGCTATTTTTATTGCCGTACTAGCAGAACTTACTGGTTATTTATTTTTAACTGGAGCAAAGCGCTCATTTAAACGCTTATTCGCAGCTCAAAAATAACGATTTCATAAAGTCATAAAAAACATCGGTTTTGCGGGTAGTTAAACTATTTTGCGGACGTAAAAACCACACTGGCGCATCATCTTGTGCCATTACACCGGGCATAACTTCAACTAAAACTCCATTTTTAAGATCTTCATTAATCGCTATTTTAGATTTAATAGCTATACCATGGCCTGCAATAGCAGCTTGGGTCATATTATCGGAGTTTGAGATAGTAAAACGGGTTTTAGCATTAAAAGTATGGATTTTTTTATGTTCGTCAAAAAGCTTTAACTGTCGTTGCCACGGTAAACATACCCAATAATGCTCGCTCAATTGCGTTAAATTTTCAGGCATGCCGTATTTTTCTATGTAACTAGGAGCTGCACAAAGTATGCGGCTATTGTTTACTATTTTACGAGAAAGCAGTCCTGAGTCATTTAATTGCCCTACTCTAATAGCAACGTCCTGTGCATCATCAACCACATTTACAAAATGATCCGTTATTAAAAAATCAAGCTTTAGCTCTGGATAAGCGTGCTCCAGCTCATTAAGTCTAGGCATTACATATTTTGAAAAAATCCAAGGCGGCATGGTTACGCGCAATAAACCACTTACTGATGAGCTTCGTGCACCAATACTATGCTCAGCATCGTGAAGTGCTTCAATTATAGCACCCACTCGTGCGTAAAATATTTCTCCGGCGGGAGATAACCGTACTCGTCTGCTGTCTCTAAAAACAAGTACTGTTGCAAGCTCACGTTCTAATTTACTTAAGCGATGGCTTACCGTTGCAGGCGATAAACGCTGCTCGCGCGCAGCAGCAAGCACCCCTTTATTTTCAACTACGGCTATAAATGTTTCTAAGTCGCTTAAATTATACATAAAGATGCCATTGTGCACTTTTCAATGTTTAACATTTTCGAATGAAGCTTTCAGTTTTGCAATGTTTATTTAAATATGTAAAACACTATAATTGCAGATAGTCTAATTATTGAGGTTCAATCATGAGTTTAAAAGCGCAAATAGATGCCTACAACGTACAAAAAGATGCCAAATTACCGACTGACGTTTTGGCATTAATGAACACTACAAACGAAGAACTTATTGCACAGCATATTAAAGATAATGCGTTGCAAATTGGTCAAAAAGTAGAAAACTTCAGCTTAGCCAATCATCAAGGCGAAAACATTGAGCTTGCAGATTTATTAAAAAAAGGCCCGGTAATTATTAGCTTTTATCGTGGTGGCTGGTGCCCATATTGTAATTTAGAGCTAAAAGCACTGAACGATTACTTACCGCAATTTAAAACTCAAAGTGCTCAATTAGTAGCAATATCACCGCAGTTACCTGATGAAACACTCTCAACGGCACAAAAAAACGACCTTGAATTTGATGTGCTTTCAGATGTGAGCAATAAAGTAGCTGAGCAATTTGGTTTATTGTTTACACTTGATGAGCGTATTCAAGCGTTATACACACAATTTGGTATTGATTTTGAACACTACTACGGCGATAAAAGCTTTAAATTACCGCTACCTGCTACTTACGTAATAAATCAAGATGGTGTTATTACATACGCATTCTTAAGTGAAGACTACACCCTACGCGCAGAACCTATTGATGTTATGGCAGCACTTGAATCGGAGAAAAATTAATGTCTATTTTAAAATCGTTAAAAACACTGACTCTTTCATTACTTGTGGGCACAAGCCTTGTATCTGGTTATGCAGTAGCTGATGAAGCAAAAGAACAAACAAAGCCTAAAGTGCTTATTTTTGATGTAAACGAAACCCTACTTGATTTAACGTCAATGCGTACCTCTATTGGTAAAGCACTAGGCGGACGTGAAGATTTATTACCGCTGTGGTTTTCAACTATGTTGCACCATTCACTAGTAGATACTGTAAGCGGTAGTTATCACGACTTCGGACAAATCGGCGTGGCATCACTTCTTATGGTTGCGCAAAACAATAATATTGATATTACTAGTGAACAAGCCAAAACAGCGATTGTTACACCACTTCTAACTTTACCACCACATTCTGATGTTAAAGAAGGACTGGCAAAACTTAGAGCGCAAGGCTATAAATTAGTAAGCCTTACAAATTCCTCAAACAAGGGTGTAAAGGCACAATTTGAAAGCGCTGGTTTAATGTCTTACTTTGATGCGCGTTACAGCATTGAAGATATTAAAATTTACAAACCTGATTTACGTGCTTATGAGTGGGTACTTAAAAAGTTAAACGTAGCACCAAATGAAGCAATGATGGTTGCAGCCCATGGCTGGGATGTTGCTGGCGCAAAAGAAGCAGGCTTACAAACTACGTTTATAGCTCGCCCTGGTAAAGCACTTTACCCATTAGCTAAAAAGCCAGATCACGTGGTGAAAGATTTACATGAATTAGCCGCTCTACTTAAATAAGTATGTGCTGATGAATCAATACCCAAGCGGCCAATGTTAGGATGACATTGGCCGCTTTTTTATAACTAACCCTAAATATGTCTTAGTGTATTTATTTTCATAATCTGTATGTTAAAAATTGAATGTAAACAAAGCATTTAGCCCGCTATGCGTTATTTTATCTGCTAGCAATTTAGTACTCACAACGCTACTATTAAATAAATACGTGGTGGAGAACATAATGAATAGTGAAAGATTAGGTGAGTTTGAGCAGTACTTTCAAATTAATGAAAGTATAAGAGTAAATTTATTCGCCGTATCGAACGGACAAATTCCTAAATCGCAGCTTGAGCTTGAAGACGATATCCCCCCACTATTTAGATTAGCTAATGAAGTGAGTGAGCTTGAGCAAAGCTCGTTACGCCCACTGCGTAACTTAGGCGATATAGCACAAGAGCTAGCTACATTTTTACAAGCGCAGTCACGTAAAATAGATTTAATAATGAGCCATATTTTGGCCTCAGAACAAGCGCAAGATAATGCAATCCAATGTGATAGTTACGGCGGCGGTGGTATTCGCTTTACTTCTCCTGAAGTACACTCAATTGGCCAATCATTCAGAACTAAGCTATTTTTGCACCACGAAGCCTCTGCGGTTTATTGTTACACCGAAGTTGTGGCAGTAGAAAAACAAGATAGCGAACATTATCAATACACCCTGCTTTTCACCGCTATTAGAACCACTGACCAAGAACTAATTGTTAGAGCGAGTTTACATGCTCAAACCCGCCAACTTAAAAAACGTCAAGAATTAGAACTAGCCCAAGATGATTCAAACAACGATAATTAGCTGACATCTTTTTGTAAAATGCTAAACTAGTGTCATCTTAATTAGTATATAAAATTCATGAACTTTAGACTTTTACCAGAATGGGCCAAGCAAGACGCTGTTATGCTTACGTGGCCTCATAAAGACACCGATTGGGCTGATAATTTAGCACGTGTAGAACCTGTGTATGTTGAGCTTGCTAAATATATAACAACGCAGCAACAGCTTGTTATTGTGGCACATAACAGTGCCTTAAAAATGCATATTACAGCATTGCTAAATAGCGCTAATATCTCTCTTAATCGTGTTCATTTTGTAGTAACGCCTACTAACGATACGTGGGCGCGCGATCATGGTCCGCTTACTTGCGCCGCCATTGATACGCCAGAGCAATTAAAAATCTATGATTTTACTTTTAATGGTTGGGGCAATAAGTTTGAAAGTGCATTAGACAATCAAATTAATCGTACATTGGTGAAAGAGCTAAGTAGCAAAAAAAATCAATATCAAGCGCTCGATATGGTGCTTGAAGGTGGCGGTATTGAAATAAACGAGCATGGTGTGTTGCTAACAACCAGCGAATGTTTACTAAATAAAAATCGTAACCCAGATTTAAACCCAGCTGACATAGAAGTACTTTTAAAAGAGCACTTAGGTGCGACGAGCTTTTTATGGGTTGATCATGGCTTTTTAGCCGGTGATGACACCGACAGCCACATTGATACCTTAGTACGCTTTGCTCCAAATAATACCCTTGTATATGTAAAGTGCAACGATAAAACTGATGAGCACTACAGCGCACTTGATGCAATGGAAAAACAACTAAAAGCCTTTAAAACTGCCGATAACACCCCATATAACTTAATTGAGTTACCGTGGCCAAAAGCCGCTTATGACGATGAGCAAACACGCTTACCGACTACCTACGCTAACTACCTAATTATTAATAATGCTGTGCTTGTTCCAACGTATAATGATGCCAATGATGAACATGCGCTTGCACAAGTTCAAAAAGCATACCCACAACACACTATTATTGGCATTAATTGCCAACCCATTATTGAACAATTTGGCAGCCTGCACTGTATTACAATGCAATTACCTCGTGGATTTTTAGCTGGAGCAGCACTATGACAAGCCCTGCAAAGTTAACCGTTGCGTTAGTGCAACAAAGCAACAACGATAGTGCTGAACAAAATATGGCAAAATCAATCAATGCCATTCGTGAAGCCGCTCAAAAAGGTGCAAAACTAGTTGTACTTCAAGAGTTACACCGAAGCCTCTATTTTTGCCAAACCGAAAATGTTGACGTATTTGATTTAGCCGAAACAATTCCGGGCCCTAGCAGTAATACCTTAGGTGAGCTTGCTAAAGAGCTAAGCATTGTAATCGTCGCGTCTTTATTTGAAAAACGCGCTACGGGCCTTTATCACAATACTGCGGTTGTATTAGAGCAAGACGGTAGCATTGCCGGTAAATATCGCAAAATGCATATTCCTGATGATCCTGGCTTTTACGAAAAATTTTACTTTACCCCTGGTGATATCGGGTTTGAGCCGATTCAAACCTCGGTAGGTAAATTAGGCGTGCTAGTATGTTGGGATCAATGGTTTCCTGAAGCGGCGCGTTTAATGGCAATGGCAGGCGCTGAGGTATTAATTTATCCTACTGCTATTGGTTGGGATATAAATGACGACATTGCTGAGCAAACTCGTCAAAAAGATGCCTGGGTTATTTCCCAGCGTGCTCACGCTGTTGCCAATGGTGTGCCGGTAATTAGTTGTAATCGCGTAGGCCATGAAAGTGACCCAAGCGGACAAAGTGACGGCATTGCGTTTTGGGGTAATTCGTTCATTGCAGGCCCACAAGGTGAGTTACTAGCCGAGGCTAATAATACTGATGAGCAAATTTTAGTGGTAGAAATTGATCAAAAACGCTCAGAAAACGTAAGACGTATTTGGCCGTTCTTACGTGATCGACGAATTGATCACTATAAAGACCTAACAAAAATATACCGAGACTAAGTAACCTGAACTCTGGGTCACAAATATAATGGCTCTTACTTGCTAAGAGCCAACTATAAATGGAGTAATAAATGGCGTTTGAGCAATGGGCAGCCTTGCCTTGGGTAAAATCTCAAAAAGATAAAATTCAATGGGGCCAGCTAAGCGGAAGTGGTTTAAGCATTGCCATTGCTGAAGGTGTTAAACAACAAGATAACTTAGTCTTAATTGTTACGCCCGATACACCAAGCGCACTGCGCCTTGAAACAGAGCTAGAATATTTATTACCCGATAACCCGGTAATGGTATTTCCTGATTGGGAAACTCTGCCATACGATCACTTTTCTCCCCATCAAGATATTATTTCAGCCCGTTTAGCCACTTTAAACACCTTAAAAAAAGAACAACAAAGTGTGTTAATTGTACCTGTATCTACCTTAATGTTGCGCACAGCCCCAGCCTCATTTATTTATGGTTCAACAATCAACTTTAAAGTAGGTGACAAGCTAGACACACATAACTTTCGTGATAATTTAGAGCAAGCCGGTTATTTAAATGTTCAACAAGTAATGGAGCACGGCGAATACGCTATACGCGGCTCTATCGTTGACTTATACCCGATGGGTAGCCCGCATCCATTCAGACTCGACTTTTTTGATGACGAACTCGACACTATTCGTTTATTTGATGTAGAAACGCAGCGTTCTGATGAAAAAGTAGATAAAATTGAGCTACTTCCAGCACACGAATTTCCTACAAATGAAGCCGATATTGAGCGCTTTAGAATAAGCTACCGTGAAAAGTTTGGTGCAAGCTCACAGCAAGACTCGGTATACATGCAAGTAAGTAAAGGTAACTGGCCTGCAGGTATTGAATACTACATGCCACTGTTTTTTGAAAAGCTAGCCACTATTTTTGACTACCTGCCAGATACAACAACCGTTATGCAACTAGGTGATTTAGAGCATGCGGCAGATAACTTTTGGCATGATGTAAATGTACGCTATGAAAACCGCAGAGTTGACCCACTTCGCCCATTACTTGAGCCCAATACGCTTTATCAGCCTATTGAAGAGCTGTTTTCTAATTTAGGTAACTTTGCACGTATTCGTTTATCCCTTGCAAAACTCGGAACTAAAGCAGGTAATAAAAACTTAAGCGTTAACGAACTGCCGGCTATTCGAATCGATCATAAACAGCATGAACCTTATGGCGCGTTTATAAATTATGTAGCAGAGCAAAAAAAGAAAAAAGGCCGCATATTACTCAGTGTTGAATCGGATGGTCGTCGCGAATCATTACTGAGCATTTTAAAACCAAGCGGTTTAAAATTTAAAGAATTTGAAACACTCGAACAATTTACAAAAAGCGCGAGTGATGTGGGTTTAATAGTAAGCCCGCTTGAGCAAAGTGTGGTACTGGGTACTAAGCCCAGCCTTTCTATTATTACCGAGCAAGAACTGCTTGGCATTAAAGTATCTCAGCGTAGACGCCGCAAGCACAAGTACGAAGCCAGCCAAAATGCACTAATCCGTAACTTAGCCGAGCTTAAGGAAGGTCAACCTGTTGTGCATCTCGATCATGGTGTTGGCCGTTATCAGGGTTTGCAAACAATTGATGCTGCAGGTGTAGTTACTGAATTTGTAACAATTACTTACGCAAGTGAAGCTAAACTTTACGTGCCAGTATCTGCATTGCATATGCTTAGCCGTTACTCTGGTGGTGAAGAAGCCAGCGCCCCGCTGCATAAGCTTGGCTCAGATGCATGGGAAAAAGCAAAAAAACGTGCGGCTGAAAAAGTTCGCGATGTAGCCGCCGAATTACTCGATATTTATGCACAGCGCCAAGCAAAACCTGGTAATAAATTTACCCTAGATGCCCCTGCATATCGCCAATTTAGCGATAGCTTCCCGTTTGAAGAAACTGACGATCAGCGTAATGCCATAGAAGCGGTATTAGGTGATATGCAATCAAAGCAAGCCATGGACCGCTTAGTGTGTGGTGACGTAGGCTTTGGTAAAACAGAAGTGGCCATGCGTGCTGCTTTTGTAGCGGTTAACGATGATAAACAGGTAGCCATTTTAGTGCCTACCACCTTGCTGGCTCAGCAGCACTTTGAAAACTTTAAAGACCGCTTTGCTGATTTTCCTATTGAAGTAGGTGTACTTTCGCGCTTTAACTCCACTAAAGAGCAAAAAGACACGCTTGAAAAAATGGCGAACGGTAAGCTCGATATAGTTATTGGCACACATAAACTTATTCAGCATGACATTAAATTTAACGATTTAGGTTTACTCATTGTTGATGAAGAACATCGCTTTGGTGTTCGCCAAAAAGAGAAAATTAAAGCACTGCGCGCCGATGTAGACATACTTACACTCACTGCAACGCCAATACCGCGTACACTTAATATGGCTATGAGTGGCATGCGTGATTTATCAATTATCGCGACCCCGCCTGCTAAACGTTTAGCGGTAAAAACCTTTGTGCGTCAACGCGATGTAGAACTAATACGCGAAGCGGTACTGCGTGAAATTAAACGCGGTGGTCAAGTTTACTTTTTACATAACAATGTAGAAACTATTGAGCGTGTTGCACAAGAGATCAGTGAATGGGTGCCTGAAGCAAGCGTCACCTCAGCTCACGGTCAAATGCGCGAGCAAGAGCTTGAGCAAATAATGACTGACTTCTATCATCAAAAATACAACGTGTTGGTATGTACCACGATTATCGAAACGGGTATCGATGTACCTACAGCCAACACCATTATTATGGATAGAGCAGATAAACTCGGCCTTGCACAGTTACACCAATTACGCGGGCGAGTTGGCCGAAGCCATCATCAAGCGTATGCCTATTTACTCACAGGTGACCCTAAAGCACTTTCTAAAGATGCAAGTAAACGCTTACAAGCAATCGAATCGTTAGAAGATTTAGGCGCAGGTTTTGCCCTAGCAACACACGATTTAGAAATTCGTGGTGCGGGTGAGTTACTTGGCGACGATCAATCAGGTCAAATGCAAACTATCGGTTTTAGCTTGTACATGGAAATGCTCGAGCAAGCTGTAAATGCGCTACGTGAAGGTAAAGAACCAACACTTGAAAACCTACTTAAAAAGCAAACCGAAGTGGATTTAAAACTGGCTGCACTATTGCCTGATGATTACATACACGATGTAAATGCACGTTTAGGTATGTACAAGCGCGTTGCAAGTTGTGCTAACCTTGATGACATGGATGAACTGCAAGTTGAGTTGATAGACCGTTTTGGTTTGCTGCCAGATGCTGCTAAAAACTTGTTTAGCTTACAACAGCTTAAAATGCAGGCCAGTAACTTGGGTATAACAAAGATTGAAGCAAACCCTAAGGGCGGTTACTTTGAGTTTAGCCAAGATACCAAGGTTAACCCTAGCTTCATTATAGGTTTGATACAAAGTGCGCCTAAGGTGTACAAAATGGATGGCGCGAATAAACTGCGCTTTGCAATTAGTGAGGCTAATGCCCGCGAACGCTTAAAAATGGTCACTGCAATGATTGCAGATTTCGAAAAAAAGGTTAGCCATTAATGTTGCTAAAAAAATCGCTTGTTATTTTATGCTGCTTATTTAGTAGCACTGCATTTGCAGAGCGTTGGTTTGAGGTTGAGGTGCTGGTATTTAAACAGCGCCCTGCTCCATATTTACAAGAAGACTTTACCCTTAAGCACAAAGCTATTGAGGATAAAAATTCTCTAGATTTAATGACGCCACTTTACACAGAGCAAGCAATGCAAGCCTGTATAGATGGCGATGAGCGTTTTCAAAAACGCTCTTTTACCGATTCCTTAGTTAATTCAAACCCGCAATCGGGTGTATGCAGTGACAGTACAGACTACATACAAAGCTATGATGAGCTACCTGTCACACCTCTAGCCCCCGCTAAAGATGATATGCAGCAAACTTATTTATTAGCGCCAGAACAACTGCAATTTAAAGCGCAGTACCAACAGCTAGATCGCAAAGGATTAACACCTATTCTACATACTGGTTGGCGCTTTGAAGGCGCAAGTAAATCGCGTGCACCAAGTATGCATTTAATAGCAGGTAAACACCTTAAAAGTGATTCCAACGTAACCCCTAGCTATTCAAATCCTGATTTTGTAAGTTTATTAAATTCACAACCTGAACTATTTAACGACCCAGACCAATCAAAAGCAGAGTGGGAACTAGACGGTTTATTTAAAATACACTTGCGACATTATTTATACATTACAGCTAATTTTGATATTAGCCAAAAGCTAGAAAATGGCGATATAGAGTCAGCCCGCTTTTCTCAGTTTAGACGTGTAATAAGTGGTGAAGTACATTACTTTGACCACCCACGAATGGGCATGATCGTCCAAATCAGAAAATTCAAACATTAATACTAAGTAGGATATAACAATGAAAAAACTCCTTATCATCGCAGCTACATTAAGCCTTGCGGCTTGTTCTAAAGTAAGCCTTGAAAGCTACGAAAAAATTAAAGTAGGTATGGATAAGACTGAAGTTGAAACCATTTTAGGCAGTGCTGATAACTGTGTTGAAAAAACACTGCATACTAATTGTGTGTGGGGCGATGAAGCGAAAAATATCGAGATCACGCTAGTGTCAGACAAAGTAACTTTATATAGTAAACATGGTTTAGCTAATAAATAAATTTAAAAAAAAGGACTGATTTTATCAGTCCCTTTTTTATTCATAAGCTTACTTTTTCGAGTAAATAAGCTCAATATTGACGATTTTACTGCGATTTAACGTTATTTTATAGCGTTGGTAAAGTGTTCTATCTTCCTCAGTCAGCACAAGCACCATGTTAAGTTGGTAGCGCCGCTCAACCGCCTGTTTAGATATTTTATTACTGTCTAAATGATATAACTTCCCTTCACCACGTTTTAAATAACGCGCAAATGGCGCAAGACTAAATTGCAGAGTTTGTTGCAAGGTATCGTAACCGGGTAAAAATTCTTTTGCACTTACACGCGTTTCACTCGCAAAATGTAACCACTGCGCAGCTTGTTTATTTTGCTGTCGACGTTTTGAAAATATAGACTTTACTTCTTTAGGGATTTTTTTAAAGCGTGTGTATTCAAGCCAAATTAGCTGACTCGCTATTTTGTCTTTGGTAATACTATTTTTAAAACTAAATCGCCACTTGGGTCGCCCTTGTACAATAGCTCGCCAAATCATACGCGTAATATCTTCTTTAAATATTTCACGTAGCCCGTAAATAACCCCTAAAATTAAAATAAGCGTCGCGGTGACTTCAGTAAACGTTGAGCGAGCATTGAGTATAACAACCATCACAAATGCCATGATAACAGCTGTTACAGTGCCCTTAACTAATCGCTTAAGGTAGCTATTAAGAAACCGCGTTTGACGCTGTAATATTACGCCGTGCTCAATTAAGCGTTGTAACAAGCGCATTTTATTTGTTATTCGATTAGCGTCTTGCATTGTGGTTTCAGAATTATAGTTTTTGTCGGCCCGATATGCATTTTCGTTTTTACAAAACTGCATTAAATCGTTACGTTCTTTCGCATAATCGCTACTACGGGGGCCTTCATCTAAAAGCTTTAAAAAAGATTGCTCAACATGCCAACTTAAATAGTTATCAGCATTGGTAAAAAATGGCAGTAGTTTTTCGTCATCTGGTGTATAGCGGCGCAGCTTTTTTAAAAGCCCCTCACTTTGTTCATATACTTCGTTAGCACGTTTATAAAAGTCTTCGGCTTCGTCAATTTTTAACGCGTCTTTTATATCGGCATCAAGGGCTAAACGTACTTGGTAACAAAATAAATTAAGGTTTTGACGATAATCTTGCTGCTCACCTTTATTTTTACTCACAAAGCGGCTTCGTACTAATGGCAAGTGTATATTATTCGCGTTATACGCTAAATGCGATTTGAAGTGGTTATTAAAATATGATTCTTCGGTAAGCGTTTGCGGATTAATCCCCATTTCATTAGGGATAGAAAAATACAGATCTATGCGCTGTTCAGAACGAGGAGTTAGTTCTGGCTCAATGACAAAAGATAAGTTTTCATCTTGTTTTAACAATCAGTTCTCCTTCTAAAATATCGTTTTAGTTTACTTGTCTCCTTTGTTTTGTTCAATAAAAAAGGCCCAGTAAATACTGAGCCTTAATACGATTAATGTGCTAGTTAAAACTTGTAGTTTACGTTAGCAAAAATACGTGAACCAATAACATCATACATCTCAGGAACAGTACCCATATCGTTACCACCTAAGACTTCTTCAGGCTCTTTATCAAATATGTTATTCATGCCACCTGTTACTCTTAATGCGTCATTTATATTGTAGCTCATTGATATATCGTGATAAATAATGTTGTCAGTACTAAAATTTTCACCGTAGTATTCACCATCCATTCCACGAATGAATCGTGCGTTATATAAAATACTAAACGCATCTGTAATATCATAATTCACAGAAAGATTAGATTTTATTTTTGAGTAGCCACCGATATTACCATCAATAGTGCCCGTATAGTTTATATCATTCTCTTCAAATTCAATTAAATAAGTTGTATCAAAATTTATACGGTAATTATCGGCAGTATAACCAATATTCCAATCAACCCCAGATGTTTTTTGAGAGCCGACATTAGTTAGTACAGAGGTTAAGTTAGATAAATTCCCAGCTTGGGACACTCCAATTGATGAGCAAGAATCTGCATCACCTGAAAAACAAGAATTCAATTCATTCTGAACATCCAGACGGGTAATTGCATTAGTAATGTCAAACTTCCAGTAATCTAAAGTACTTGATAAGCCATCGGTAACTTCCCAAACCATACCAAAGGTAAATGAACGGCTCTCTTCAGCTTGTAGATCATCATCACTTGTACGGTTTACAAGTATTTGAGCATCTTTTTCGTTGCCCCATGGGTCCGTTAAGTAGTCATAAGAACCAGAATTTCCGCCAAATAATTCAGCAACATTTGGTGATCTAAAGCCAGTAGCTAGTACAGAACGAACCATAAACTCATCAGTCACATTCCAAGTGGCACCTAACTTCCAGGTTATTTCGCCACCAAAAGTAGAATAGTTATCGTAACGAGCCGCACCTTCTAATGATACAGACTCCAAAACTGGCATCGATGTCTCAAAATAAACTGACTGTACAGAATAGTCGCCATCTGTAGATTTTTGCTGTGCTGCAGAGCTTTCACCAGATTGAATGATTAAATCTGGTGTATAAAAACCACTTTCATAACGGTTTTCAATACCTATAGCATAACCAATATCACTTTCTGTTACATTGCTGTATCCTGCAGAAAGAACGAACTGTTCATTGCCACCTTCATTATTGGCCATAAATATTGAATTATTCGCGGTTAATAAGTCGCGACCTAGTGGCTCGCCACTAAACCAAACATCCTGATTAGCGTAAATGCTTTCTTTAACTCTGGCGGTATTAATTGAATTTTTTACACTATCCTTTGAGTCATTTCGCCCATAAGTAGCACTTATATCCCAGCTAGCATCATTATCTAAAAGTCCCTGTAAAGCCACTGAAGCTCTGTAAGTGTCAGTTTCCTGTTCAGAAAGGCGAGGACCAGCATCAGTCATTCTTCTGTTATATTCTAATTTTTTAGCTAGTGTCCCATTTTTAGAAAATGAATTAGTATATGTAGCATTAAGTTTAGAGGTTTCTAAATCAATAGATAATGGCTCAGGCGCTAATTGTTGCGATGATTCACGACGCGTATACATTAAATCAATATTTAAAGTTGTATCTGAATCAAGTTCAGTATCATAGCTTGTAAAAATACTATACAAATCATTGGGTGTTTGTGCATAGCTAGATGGAGTAAAGTCATAAGAAGTCGTTCTATCTTCAAAATCACCATTACCAGCATAGGTTTTATCACCTAATGTACCTTGTGGTATCCTAGTTGATTGCCCTGGTTCAACAAAGCGTCGATCTGATTGAATAATTTCTCCGCGACCAGAATACTGAGCGCCAATAACTAAATTCCCATCCGCTATCTGCATACCATGGAGTAAACTAAAACCGTAATTATTCCCATCATTCTTTGTTGTTCTACTTCCGTCAATATTAAGTTCCGTGCCTTCGAAATCTTTTTTAGTGATTATATTTACAACACCAGCTATAGCATCAGAACCATATACTGCAGACGCACCATCTTTTAATATCTCAATAGATTTAATCATTGCAACTGGAATAGTATTTAAATCGACTGAAGAATCAGCGCCAGTACCAGATGATACCATTCTGCGACCGTTCAATAAAACTAAGGTACGTTGAGAACCCATACCACGTAAGTTTACTGTTGCAGAGCCGCCTGAACCATTATTACTAGAGCCACCTAAGCTCATACCAGCTGCTGAAGGTTGATTTGAAAGTACATCAGCAACTGATGTATAACCACTTTTGGCAATAAAATCATCGCCAATGACAGTAATAGGGCTTGACGTTTCCATATCAGTGCGATTAATACGAGAACCAGTCACTTGAATTTTTTCGATTGATTTTGCAGCTTCGTCTGCCGCTAAAACTTGCACACTAGAGAACATTGGGATCGCTGCAATTACAGCTAAACCAAGAGTTGATTTTTTCATGAAAGAACCCTACTTGTTGAAATTTACCTTTATTGGTAATGCTCACTTGTTATAAGAATAGTGAGTTAGGCGGGCAACTTAGGCGCTTTTAACTGAACGAAAACTTAACGACTGTTTATTTTATATATCACAACAAAATAGAACAACTTTATTAGGAACATACGTTACAACTTGTTTCATTGTTAACAAGTAAATACATACTTATATCAATATTTTGAGTACAAACAAACACTTAAGCAATACAGATGAAATCAAACCGAACCACTTTGTAATTAAATGTAATTAATCGAATGATGTACCAAATTTAGATAAATTAACAAGTTAATCACAGTGCATTATTAAAACCGCAAAACTAAATGTTAATTACTAACCATATTTATGCATGCTTAGCGATTAAATAGTCTGATTTAGCTACTTTAAGACGTTTTTTGATTAGATTTTTTATTCAGTCGCAATTAAAGTTGAACTTTTTGAGAGCACTCATTCACTATTAAAGCTTTATCAGTATCAAAACCTAAAAAGGCAATTTTATTGATCTTGTCACTCAGATAATCGTATGTATAAGAAACGAACTCACATCAAAAATGTAAGCTGTATGCAAGAGTTTGCAGCAGCAACTTTAGTACGTTACGTAAAAAGAATAATTGAGAGTTTGTATTACTGAGGTGGCATTATCTTTAACGGTTAATTCTAAATTCCAAAGCATATTTTGCTCGGAACAAATGCCAACCATAGTATTACTTTGCCACAGGCCATCATGTTGTTTAAATTGTTGAGGAATGTAACCCATATACATGGTAATGCCTTTAAGCTTGGCATCTTCAATTGTAATGTTAACAGGTAAATCACTAAAAATAGTAAATGGGGTCTCGGGGGAAAGGGTTTTCTCGCTTAACCATACTTTAACATCATTTGAAAAAGTACACGGCTCATTGGCTTCGCATTGGGCGTTTTTAAGAAATTTTTCATCTGTGTTTTTAGAAAAATCACACGCTGTTAATAAAAAAAACACCGCCGTAAATAAACTTAACCTGTATATAAGCATAACAATTTCGCACTAAATAAAAGCAAATACTAATAATCGTGACTATAAATAACAAGTGCGAGTGTTACTATTAGGCCAAATAAGGCACAAACTGTATCAAAAAATAAACAACAAGCTCACAAAGTTTGATTGATGTCATAATTTTATGTAATTGATCTATCTTTTTTAGGCCAAAAAATTTATCATTTCACCCGCAAAAAATAAGGGTTTCTCAAGTTTTTTTTCTGAAGCTTTCATGTATTGAAAGTTTTAGATAACACGCTTGAGAAAATAGTAGGCCCCACTTTTAAAGGTGGGTAATTCATTTCTAAACGCATTTATTGCAGCGGAAGCCAGAAAATGAGCCAAACAGTAGCATCACAAACTGAGTATAACTATAAGGTTGTACGCCAATTCGCTATTATGACAGTGATTTGGGGCATCGTTGGCATGAGTATTGGGGTTCTGATTGCTGCCCAATTAGCTTGGCCAGCACTTAACTTTGATACACCATGGTTAACTTACTCTCGACTACGTCCGTTACACACGAACGCAGTAATTTTCGCATTTGGTACCAGTGCACTTTTTGCGACGTCTTATTACGTCGTACAACGTACTTGTCAAACGCGTCTTTTCTCAGACAAACTTGCCGCCTTTTCTTTTTGGGGCTGGCAGCTAGTTATTGTATTAGCAGTAATAACGCTTCCTTTAGGTATTACTAGCACAAAAGAATACGCTGAACTTGAATGGCCAATCGATATTTTAATCGCTGTGGTTTGGATTGTTTACGCTGTTGTATTTTTTGGTACCTTAATTAAGCGTAAAGTATCGCACATTTATGTTGCTAACTGGTTCTACGCTGGCTTTATTATTACTGTTGCTGTGCTTCACATTGTAAACAGCATGGCAGTGCCTGTGTCGTTAACTAAATCATACTCAATCTATGCAGGTGCGGTAGATGCGATGGTTCAGTGGTGGTATGGACATAACGCTGTAGGTTTCCTACTTACTGCTGGTTTCTTGGGTATGATGTATTACTTTGTACCAAAACAAGCAGGTCGTCCGGTGTATTCATACCGTTTATCGGTAGTTCACTTTTGGGCTTTAATTTCATTATATATCTGGGCTGGCCCTCATCACCTTCACTACACAGCGCTTCCTGATTGGACGCAAAGTTTAGGTATGGTTATGTCTATTATCCTATTCGTACCGTCTTGGGGTGGTATGATTAACGGTATTATGACACTGTCTGGCGCATGGCATAAACTACGTACCGACCCAATACTGCGTTTCTTAGTTGTTTCATTGTCTTTCTACGGTATGTCTACGTTTGAAGGTCCTATGATGGCAATTAAATCTGTAAATGCGTTATCTCACTACACAGATTGGACAATCGGCCACGTACACTCAGGTGCGCTAGGTTGGGTTGCTATGATTTCAATTGGTGCTATTTATCACTTGATCCCTGCATTATTCGCGCAAGGTCGTATGTATAGCGTTAAATTGGTTAATACCCACTTCTGGTTACACACTGTAGGTGTTGTTTTATACATCGTTGCAATGTGGATTTCAGGTGTAATGCAAGGTCTAATGTGGCGTGCAGTAAATGCTGACGGTACATTGATGTACAGCTTTGTGCAGTCTTTAGAAGCGTCGCATCCTTTCTATATCATGCGCTTTGTAGGCGGTGTATTCATCGTAGTAGGTATGTTAGTTATGGCTTATAACGTTTATCGCACTATTTCAGCTGAGAAAGAATCTCTGAAACTAGACGCGCAAGCACAATTAGCATAACGGAGTGAGATGATGAGCAATAAAAAGTCACAAAACAAACATGAAATAATAGAAAAGAACATTGGCCTTATGGCTATTCTGACTGTTTTTGCTATTAGCTTTGGTGCGTTAGTTGAAATTACTCCGCTAATGTTCCAAGACGATACAACTAAGCCTGTGGATGGTCTACGTCCACTTAGCGCACTTGAAATGGAAGGCCGGGATATATTTGTTAAAGAAGGTTGTCATACTTGTCATACGCAAATGATTCGTCCTTTTCGTGATGAAGTTGAGCGTTATGGTCACTACTCTGTAGCCGGTGAATCTGTTTGGGATCATCCGTTTTTATGGGGTTCTAAACGTACTGGTCCTGACTTGGCTCGTGTTGGTAAGCGCTACTCGGACGACTGGCACTATGCTCACTTAGTTGATCCACGTGCAGTGGTTCCTGAGTCGAACATGCCAGGATTTCCTTGGTTAGCAGAGAATACGCTTGATACCAGCCTCACTCTGAAAAAACTACAAATTTTCCGTGATAATTTTGGAATTGATAGCCGCACAGACCGTTACGGCGGTCTAGGTTATGGCAGCGACGAAGAGCTTCAAGCTGATGTTGATAAAGTTAATGCTATGAATGACGGCAAAGGCGCAACAGAAATACAAGCTCTAATCGCGTATTTACAGCAACTTGGTACCCACTTGAAGTAAAAATTATGGATTACGGAACATACAGAGGCATTTTGACTCTGGTAATTTTAGTATTGTTTATTGTGATTGTTGCATGGGCATATAGCAAGCGAAGCAAAACTCGTTTTGACAGCGCCGCTAATGCCATTTTCGAAGATGAAAAAAAACATGACAACACACTCTCTAACGAGGAAAAGGAGTCTGAAAAATGACTAGCTTTTGGAGTATTTGGGTTATTGTATTAACCCTATCATGTTTGTGCATTTTGTTTGGTTTACTCGTGTGGAATTTAAAAAACTACGCTGGTGTACCTGAAGGTGAAAGCTGCGGACATGAATATGATGGAATTGAAGAGCTAAATAATCCACTGCCAAAGTGGTGGACTTACATGTTTTTCGCAACTTTTATTTGGTCTGTATATTACCTTGCGGCTTACCCAGGTTTAGGTAACTGGGAAGGTTTAGGTAAATGGACGAGCTCTAACCAAGGTATTACCTCTTTAGCTGAATCTAAAGAAGCGATTGCTAAAGCGAAAGAAGAAGGTCGCTTTGTAAAACTTGATAAAGAGTACGAAGCGGCAGAAGAACGCTTTGGTCCTATTTTTAATAGACTGGCGCAGGTACCTGTTTTAGATTTAGTTAATTCTAAGTTTGAAGGTGACGCTGCGCAGCAAGCTGCTCTTGAAAATGGCGACAAACATGAGCAAACAGATGGTCAATTAGCCATTGAAATTGGTCAGCGTTTATTTTCACAAAACTGTACACAATGTCATGGCTCTGATGCACGTGGTGGAAGCGGTTTCCCTAACCTAACTGATAAAGATTGGTTATATGGCGGAACACCTGACAAAATTAAAGAAACACTTCTTTATGGTCGTATTGCAGCAATGCCAGCTTGGGGCCCTGCTCTTGGCGAGCAAGGCGTTAAAGAAATGACAGCACATGTGCTGAGCCTTTCTGGTCGTACTGTTAACCAAAAAGATGCAACCGCAGGTGCAGCAAAATTTGCAATGATGTGTGCGGCATGTCACGGTGCTGATGGTAAAGGGTCTGTTGCTAATAATATAATGGTATCCGGGGTATCTCCTGGCGCACCTAACCTAACCGATAACATTTGGTTATACGGTGGCTCTCAACGTGCAGTTGAAGAAACACTTAACCACGGCCGTGCCGGTGTAATGCCTGCATGGAAAGACATTTTAGGTGAAGATAAGATTCACTTATTAACTGCCTATGTTTACAGTTTATCGCAAGATAAATAAGCATACAGTTAATAAAATGTTTATAAATTAATTTATTTAATTCAATAGATTAATCCAGATCAAAAAAGCCTCCACTGTGAGGCTTTTTTTTAGTCTTTTACGTATAAATCCTATAAAATAACCCTTCCTAAACTTACTTTAGAGACACTATGCAACCTACTCCGTGGTATAAAAATTTTTGGCCTTGGTTTTTAATCTTTTTTCCGTTAGTTGCCATTATTGGCTGTATTAGCTTATTTATTACAGCAATAGGTAACGGCCCAGACATGGTTGTCGACGACTACTATAAAAAAGGTAAAGCAATAAACTTAGAACTGACTAAGTTTGAAAAAGCAAAGGCACTTTATTTACATGGCGAGTTAAATGTAACTAACGAACGTGTAAGCTTTAAATTTACAAAAGGCGACAGCAGCAATGTGCATGTGTTAAAACTCTCGTTTTACCATCGCACCATAAAAGCACACGACTTTGAAGCAACACTGACTCCTAATGCCAATCAGGAATTTACAGCATTACTTAATGAGTACACACCGGGTGCATATTCTGTATTTATTGAGCCAATAGATGGCAGTTGGAAAATGAAAGAAAATATAACGTTACCAACTGAACAGACCGTTTTAGTTACTCCTAATTATAAGTAGTCATAACTATGTCTAACTCTTGTTTTCATTGCCTTGAGAGTGTGCCAAATGGATTTAGTGCCAGCGTTATAATTGACGACAAAGCCCAGCCAATGTGTTGCATTGGCTGCCAAGCTGTTGCACAAAATATTGTTGACCAAGGTATGACCGATTACTACAAATACCGCACCGTACGTGCCGGTAAAGTAGAACAGCTAGTACCTGAGCAACTCGCATTTATAAAAAGTTATGACAACGAAGACATCCAAGACGAATTTATAGCGACTACCGATAATATCTCAGAGGTATTACTGAGCGTTGAAGGTATCACTTGCGCCGCTTGTGCGTGGCTTATCGAAAAACAACTTTTAAATTTAAACACAGTTAAACGTGTTGATGTAAATACCTCAACCAACCGCGCTATGATTCAGTGGGATAAAACCAGAACCCCATTGAGTGAAGTAATTACCGCGCTTGCTAAGATTGGTTACAAAGCCTATCCATTTCAAGCCGATACTGAAGCACAACAAAAACAGCAAACTGCAAAAGCCTATATTCGCCGTTTAGGTGTAGCAGGCTTGATGACCATGCAAGTAATGATGTTTGCATTTGCCATGTACTTTGGCATGTTTTCAGGTATGGACAGTAATTTTGAGCAGTATTTTAGGTGGATCAGCTTAGTACTTGCCTCTCCCGTTGTTCTATATAGCGCACTGCCCTTTTTAACCAATGCTATAAATGGCTTAAAAGCTAAACAACTCAATATGGATTTACCTGTCTCGCTGGCTATTTTTGGTGCATTTGGTGCAAGCTGTTACGCTACATTTATGGAAGTGGGCGAGGTATATTTTGAATCTGTATGTATGTTTACCTTTTTGCTGTTATTGGGAAAATACCTTGAATTTAGAGCACGTTTAAAAGCGAGCGAGTTTACTGCCAACTTACAAAAACTACTGCCATTAACAGCGCGCACTATTAACGAAAGTGGTGACGAGCTTATAATTGCAGCAAAAAAACTAAAACTTAATGACATCGTACTTATTAAAGCGGGTGAGACAATTCCTGCCGATGGCGAACTCATTAAAGGTAAAACCACGGTTGATGAGTCTATGATGACCGGTGAACATCAACCCGTAACTAAATTTATTGGTCACAATGTTTATGCCGGTTGCGTTAACCACGATGGTGTTATTGAAATAAAAATCAATAAAATTGGCCAAAATACACTTTTAAATCAAATTATACGCCTACAACACAACGCACTCACTAAGCGGCCTAAGCTAGTTGAAATTACTGATAAAGTAGCTCAGTGGTTTATTGCGTGTTTACTCATATTTGCTTCGCTTACCGCTATTGGTTGGTACCAAATTGATCCAGAACACGCATTTTGGATTACTATTTCGGTTTTGGTTGCTACCTGTCCATGTGCGTTGAGTTTAGCCATACCTACCGCGCTTACCTGCGCCGTAGCAACACTTACTCGCAAAGGCGTGTTAATAAAACAAGCGCATGTGCTCGAAACACTCTCACAAATTACTTTATTTGCATTTGATAAAACAGGCACTCTTACACAAGGTAAATTTAGCCTTGATGAAGTCGATATAATCGATAAGCAATACACAAAAACACAAATCCTCGATATTGCAGCTAGGTTGGAGCGCTATTCTGAACACCCTATCGCTAGCGCATTTGATGAAATCACACCTGCTCAGCATAACCTTGATAACGTTGAAGTACACCCAGGGCTGGGCATTAGCGCACAAGATGCAACTCATCATTACGCAATTGGTAAAAGTGGTTGGTTTGATAGCAAAAAATCAAATGCACAAGCAAGCTTATATATAAATAAACAAGTTGTTGCACGTTTTTACTTTGTTGATAAAGTTAAAAATGATGCTAAAAAACTTATAGAGTCTCTTCAATCGCAAAACTTAACGTGTCATATGTTAACCGGTGACGCCTCAGATGCAGGCCAAAAAGTAGCAAAACAACTTAAACTCGAAAGCGTGCAATCTGGATGCTCCCCACAAGATAAACAAACAGCCGTTGAACAGTGGTCTTCACAAAACGAAGTGGTTGCTATGGTCGGCGATGGTGTAAACGACAGCCCAGTATTTGCCAGCGCACACTTATCAATTGCCATGGAAACAGGTGCTGACATATCTAAAAATAGCGCCGATGTGGTGCTTCTTAATAGCGATTTAGCCTCAATCGATCACTTACTTAATGTAGCTAAACAAACCAGGCGCATTATTAAGCAAAACCTTGCGCTGTCTTTATTGTATAATGCGTCCATATTACCACTGGCAGCATTGGGCTTAGTCGCTCCATGGATGGCTGTGATTGGCATGTCTGCCAGCTCAATTATTGTGATAAGCAACTCACTAAGGCTATTAAAGTTATGAGCATAATTTACATTTTGATCCCCATTGCTATTTTGTTTGTCATTATTGCTATCGGCGTTTTCTTTTGGGCTGTAAAAAGCGAGCAATTTTCTGACTTAAACAAGCAAGGTCACAGCATTTTGTTTGAAGACGACAAAGAGCAACATAACAAAAGTAATGATTGACCCTCTTTATACCAGCGCATTCTTAATGGGGCTAATAGGTAGCGGACATTGCATTGCCATGTGCGGTGGTATAGCAAGCTCATTACAACTGGCAAGTGATAAACGTAAAAAGTTTACCTATTCATTTGCTTATAATATTGGACGTGCACTGAGCTACATGGCAGCAGGCGCGCTTGTTGCTGGAATTAGTAGCCAATTTGCACGGCAAAATACGTCTTTTTCTTTAGCCCTTTCATTCATTGCTGCTATTTTTATGCTCCTAGTCGGCGTGTATATAATGCGCTTAGGGCCCACTTTGCAATGGCTTGAAAAGGTTGGTAAAACCTTGGTGTGGCAGCACATTGTTAAGCTCAACAAATATTTAATGCCTATTAACACCCCTTTTAAAGCCCTAGGTTACGGTGCTCTGTGGGGATGGCTGCCTTGTGGTTTGGTATATTCAGCGCTTACATGGGCAATGACTAGCCCAAGTGCTTTAGATGGTGCTTTAGTGATGCTTTGTTTTGCTTTAGGTACTTTTCCGGCAATGATTACGTTAGGCGTTACTGCACAAAAACTAAATACTATTATTAACCATCCATGGACTCGTATTGTATTAGGCAGTGTTATAATTTGGTATGGTATCTACTTATTGATTATTGCAACCGACAAGCTGGTACATTAATCTATTCGCATTATTAACCTTTAAGGTTATTTTGCAGTCGTGTATAAAAATTTAAACGGATTAAATTATGGATTTTTCTCAAAGTCGCGCTAAGGGTAATTGTGCTATTAGCTGTAATAATTGCAGTATTAGTCAATTGTGTTTGCCATTTTCACTTAATGGCCAAGAAATGGATAAGCTTGACGAAATTATTGAGCGAAAAAAACCACTGCATAAAGGCGACTATCTATTTGAATCAGGCGCACCGCTGCAAGCTATATATGCAGTACGCTCTGGCTCATTTAAATCATATACATTATCAGAGCAAGGCGATGAGCAAATTACTGGTTTTCATTTAGCCGGTGACTTAGTAGGTTTTGACGCAATAAGTAAAATGGCGCATCAAAGCTTTTCGCAAGCGCTAGAAACGTCAATGGTATGCGAAATCCCATTTGATACGCTTGATGAACTTGCTGGTAAATTACCAAAACTTCGCCAACAAATAATGCGTTTAATGAGCAGCGAAATTACATACGATCAAGAAATGCTGTTATTACTTAATAAAAAATCAGCAGAAGAGCGCCTAGCTAGTTTTATTTATAACTTATCTGAGCGCTTTGGCGAGCGTGGTTTTTCACGTAAAGAATTTAGATTTACAATGACTCGCGGTGAAATTGGCAACTACCTAGGCCTAACTGTAGAAACGATTAGTCGTTTATTAAGTCGCTTTCAAAAAGCAGACTTAATAAAAGTAGAAGGTAAATTTATTACTATTTTAGATAACGATGCGTTAGCTAAAACTGCAGCAATAGTAAAACCTCGTCAAATTAAATAGTTTGATTTAGAACAACAATTTATATGCTACCCCTTTAACTGTTTTATATTTACGTTACACTAAATGTACACCCGTTATGTAAATGGAGTAGCATATGAACACTATTAAACGCATTATTGCGGTTATTGACCCCACCAAAGATGATCAACACGGTTTAGCACGTTCAATAGATTTAGCTAAAAAGTCTGGCGCAAGTATTACCGCTTTTATGACGGTGTACGACTTCTCTTATGAAATGACAACCATGCTCTCTGGCGATGAACGTGAAGCAATGCGTGACGCCGTATTAAAAGATCGTGAGCTATGGCTAACCGATTTAGTCTCTCCTTATAAAGATATTAATATTGAAACCCAAGTGGTTTGGCATAATCGCCCTTACGAGGCCATAATCGATACCGTCATCGATCAAAAATACGACTTAGTTATTAAAGGCACACATCAACACGGTGCACTTAAGTCAGTTATTTTTACCCCTACCGATTGGCACTTAGTACGTAAATGTCCCGCTCCTGTATTGTTTGTAAAAGAAATGGCATGGCCTGCTAACGGTAATATTTTAGCTGCTGTAAATGCGGTTAGCGAAAATGAAGAGCATGTAGCACTTAATAAACGCGTTATTAAAGATGCACAATTTTTATGTGAACTTGCCAACGCAAAGCTTAATTTAGTTAATGCCTACCCCGCTACACCGATTAATATAGCAATCGAAATCCCTGAGTTTAATCCTGGGCTTTATAACGAATCAGTTAAAAAGCATCACCATGAATCAACTAATGCATTGGCAGCTGAGTTTAATTTAAGCCAAGAGCAATGCTTTATTGAAGAAGGCCTGCCAGAGGATGTAATTCCTGATGTGGCTAAGCGGTTAAATAGCGAATTAGTTGTTATTGGTACTGTAGGTCGCACGGGCTTAAGCGCGGCGCTTGTGGGTAATACAGCAGAGCATGTAATTGATAGTCTAGACTGTGATGTACTGGCACTTAAACCTGACGGTTACGTAAGCCCGCTGGCAAAAAACTAGGGGCTGTTGACCTTTGCGGATTAGAATTTGTTCAAACTAGGGGCGATTTAATCGCGGCGCGAGGTTTGTAACCTAGTGGGCTAAGTCAAAGCCGAGCAACAAAGAGTAAATTGCCCCTATGCAGAACCCGAAGGGCAGCGCCTGTTTGGCATTGATGCTGCGTTATCGCCTACTTATGGGGGATAACCACACTACATAGGCTCTGCCTTGCCTAAATACCAAATAGACTGCTGCAAATTCAACCTTGAAAGGTCAACAAACCCTAGATTAACCAAAAGATCTTTTAGCAAGTAACTGCCCGCACATTACTTGCTGAAAATACCATGTTTAAATCGCTTTTAATTACATCCTAAACTCGCATATTCAGGTGGTTTGGGTATAATACGCCCCTTTATTTTTAGCAAATAACTTTGCTGTATTGTTTTACTAGGGGGCGTAATTGTCACACTCAGATCAAGCTAAAGCTCAATTTAACTTAAATAAGCTGCAAAAGCGTTTACGTCGCCAAACTGGTCAAGCCGTTATGGACTTCAATATGATTGAAGAAGGCGACCGCATAATGGTATGCCTTTCTGGCGGCAAAGACAGCTACACTATGCTCGAAATGCTCCAGCATTTAAAACGTGTTGCACCTATAAAGTTTGACCTTATTGTTGTTAACCTAGATCAAAAACAACCCGGTTTTCCTGAGCATGTATTGCCTGAGTATCTTGATAAACTAAATGTTGAATACAAAATAGTAGAAGAAGATACCTACAGTATTGTTACTGATATTATACCTGAAGGTAAAACTACCTGCTCACTTTGCTCACGCTTACGTCGTGGTATTTTATACCGAACAGCAAAAGAGCTGGGTGCCACTAAAATAGCCCTTGGGCATCACCGCGATGACATGATTGAAACCTTATTTTTAAACATGTTTTATGGCGGTAAATTAAAAAGTATGCCGGCTAAATTAATGAGTGATAACGGTGAGCACATGGTTATTCGCCCGCTTGCATACTGCAGAGAAACCGATATAGCTCAATACGCATTTGCACAAGGCTACCCTATAATCCCGTGTAACCTTTGTGGCTCACAAGAGAACCTGCAGCGTAAACATACAAAAGCAATGCTCGCTAAATGGGATGCAGAGCACCCTGGCCGTATTGAGAGTATTTTTACAGCCATGCAAAACGTAGTGCCTTCACATTTAGCTGATGCTAACTTATTTGATTTTGAAAACTTACAAACAGGTGAAATCATTGATGGTGGCGATATCGCTCTTGATAAGCCTGACATACCTAAGGTGCCTGTAAGTAGCGAACTTGATGAACAAGAAGTGCCAAGTGTAGTCACTATAAATCTAAGCTAACAAATTTAAGGGGGTAGTATTTATATTCAACCCCCTCAAATTTACCAATTCAGCATTGCGTTCTATTTTTAACTCTCAGCTAAGCCTTGTAAAAATTCCAAACTTAACTTTTCTTGTGCATTGGCCTGGTACGGCAACTGTTGCAAACTATCGTATGCAAAATCAGTAATATCAAAATGACTTATTTCACTATTCCCAAAGCTGTTACGCTCACCGGGGCTTGGCGACATTCTCTCAATTACAAAATCACTTAAGCGCATATCTGTAATACCGTGAGGTAATACTGACCAATGGGCTTTTAAGTTTAGTGTTTGGCTTCCCTGTGTTAACCGCTCTTTAGATACTAGATGAGCAAGTGGTGTATCACCACTGTATAAATTAGCCCTAACACGATACAAACCGCTTTTTACAACGGTTAAATTAGCTGGCACGACCATGTTTTCATCTTGTGCATATGCAGTTTCAAAACCTGTTAAAGTCGCACTTGGCGCCATATATTGAATTTGCGCAACTACGGGGACTTTTTTACCAGTAACATCACCCTCTACAAACACTTGCAAACTACGAGGGTAATCATCTTCGCCTTTAAAAGTGATAGTTGCCTCACCTTCACGTGCATTACCTGTATGGGTATTTAACACTTCTTTCGTGTCTGTATTTGCAAGTTCAACGACTACTTTACCAAGCCCTTGAGCGCTTACTTTTATTGTTATTTCTTCTGGGTATACAAAGCGATACTGCTTAAGGCTTAAAGTTAAAGCATCACCACTTTCACCAATCGGGCTCGATACAGGATAGAATTGATTTGGCTTTAATCGATCTTCATCTAAAGCGCTTAATGGCTGAGAATAAGGAGGAAATTTAAGTGCACTTTCATATTGCATAACCACTTGCTGCGCTGCTTTTGTTAAGTCTTCATTAAACGCGATTTGCTTTTTTGATTGTGATTTATTTACTTTAGGGACATCTATAGGAATTACTTTTACAGGTGATAAATCAGCTACACTAGTTGCCTGCTTTACCTCCGGCGCTATTGACTCTACAACTCGATGAGTATTATTTTTACTTGTAAACCATAGCGAAAATAAAATAGCGCTAATAATTAAAGCAACGACATAAAATTTTTTCATTAGGGGCTGTTGATCTTTGTAGTACATATATTAATCAGCCCACATTGGTAGCCACATCATAGTGAATGCTAAAGCGA